>JBFXEO010000035.1:0-17503 GCA_050180015.1 Bacteroidales bacterium
CTGAAGGGCACCACCGGTACCAATAAATTACCTCCCGTATGATTTTTGTGTGAATAGCTGGGCAACCCCCTCGTCGGTTAGTTGATCAAGTCCTTTGGCAAGCTGCTTGAATTTTAGGGGATCGGCATTTTCAACGTAACGGAAAAGTTCTGGAGAAAAGCTGGGAATTCCTTTAAAGTTTAGAGCTTCGCCCTCTGTTAGCGTATCACCTATTTTAAAGTTGCCTGAATCTGGAAGCCCAACAATATCGCCAGGATAGGCAAATTCTACGATGGATTTTTTATCGGCCAGAAATGCGTTTGGGCTTGAGAATCGGAATGTTTTGCCTAATCGAACGTGCTGGTACGCCTTATTGCGTTCAAATTTACCGGAGCATATTTTTAGGAAGGCTATTCTATTCCGGTGGTTCGGGTCCATATTGGCAAAAATTTTGAATACGAACCCGGTCATTTTTTCTTCGAATGGCGATATTATTCTGGCATCAGCTTCCGTTGGTCGTGGGTATGGAGCTATTTGAGCGAAACAGTCGAGCAGCTCTTTAACCCCAAAGTTGTTCAATGCACTCCCAAAAAATACGGGTGCCACTTGGCCCGAAAGGTAAGTTTCCGTGTTGAATGTTGGGTAAACCTCATTTACAAGCTCTATTTCCTCTAAAAACTTTTCGGTGTAAGGTTTTATATGTTCATTCAATTCTGGCGAGTGTATATCGGTTATTTCAATAGTATCGTCAGAAATAGTTTGCTTATCGTCCGGTGAGAAAAGAAATAATTTCTGCTCAAAAAGGTTGTAAACGCCCTTAAATGTAGTCCCCTGGCTTACTGGCCAGCTTAACGGGCGAACCTTAATTTTCAACTCCCGCTCAATTTCGTCGAGCAAGTCAAAGGGATCGTTTCCGGGGCGGTCGAGCTTATTGATGAAAACAATTACCGGGGTATTTCTCATCCTGCAAACCTCCATCAATTTACGGGTTTGGGTTTCTACACCTTTGGCATGGTCTATAACAATGATAACGCTATCGACAGCAGTAAGAGTTCTGTAGGTGTCTTCTGCAAAATCCTGATGGCCCGGGGTGTCGAGAATATTGATTTTATAGCCTTTATACTCGAATTCCATGACCGAGGTGGACACAGAAATTCCACGCTGACGTTCAATCTCCATAAAGTCAGAAGTCGCAGTTTTCTTTATTTTATTGCTTTTCACAGCACCTGCCACATGAATAGCCCCCCCAAAAAGTAGCAGTTTTTCGGTTAATGTTGTTTTTCCGGCATCGGGGTGGCTAATAATGGCGAATGTTCTACGGCGTTTTACTTCCTCTAAGCTCATTGTTTTTAATTTTCGGAGTGCAAAGATAGTAAGAAGATTTACAACCCCCATCAGCTTAAAAATATACAAAAAGGTTATACTTTGATATTACGCCGCCGGCTGTCCCAACTTGCCCTCGCTTTTTGCGATAAGTGTGGCAATCATCGCATCGCCGGTTATGTTTACCACGGTACGGAGCATATCAAGCGGTCTGTCAATTGCCAGGATCAATGCCAGTCCCTCAATAGGCAGACCAACCGAATTTAGTACAATAATCAGCATAACCATGCCGGCACCGGGGACTCCGGCCGATCCTATGGATGCAAGAACCGCTGTAATTAGAATTGTTAGCAGCTGTACCAACGTTAAGTCTATTCCAAAAACCTGGGCGATAAAAACAGTTGCTACGGCCTGATACAAGCTTGTGCCGTCCATATTTATGGTAACACCAACGGGCAGGACAAAACTCGATATATCGTTATGGACACCCAATCCCTTTTCAACTTGCTCCATTGTAACGGGCAATGTTGCTGCACTTGAACTGGTAGAAAATGCAACCAGCTGCGCTGGAAATATTGATTTGTAAAATTTTTTAAATCCAATACCCGTGGATACTTTAAGGAATGTGGGGTATATTACAGTAACTATCAGAATTAACCCTAAAATTACAGCCACCGCGTACATGCCCAGAGTCGTAAATAAATGCAACGATGATGAAATATCATCACCGGTAAAATCCACAACTAGGGCTGCCATCAGCGCAAAAACGCCAACGGGAGCAAAGCGCATTATAATATCGACTATTTTAAGGATAACTTCATTTAGGCCTTCTACAAAATCTTTGACAGCAAGCACCTTGGGGTGCTTTGCCAGTATAATTGCTACCCCAAAAAGCAGCGCAAAAAAGATAACCTGTAGCATTAGGGTGTTGTTGGATGCTGCGTTAACCACGTTTTCGGGCACAATATCAACTAAAAACTGAAGTGGCGATTGGCTTTTAAAGTTCTGGGCAACTTCCTGTTTCGACGCAACATCAACCGAGTATTTCGATACAAATTCAATTCTTTTTTCCTCGGGGAAGAATTGTCCCGGTTTAACGGTATTTACAATGATAAGCCCCAGCGAAACGGCAATAATCGTTGTGACGGTATATAGCACAATGGTCTTCAGGCCCATTCTGGATAATTTGGTAATATCCGATAATCCTGAAACCCCGGCAACCAGCGACGCAAAAATTAGCGGCATGGCTATTAGCTTTAGCAGGTTCAAAAAAATTGTACCGAACGGCTTCACGTAATCCAATATAAACTGGTTAATACCCAGCATTACTGCCAGAATACCTACAATAAAACCGAGCAACATCCCTGCAAGGATTTTGGCGTATAAAGGAAGCCTTTTAATCATCTCGGTAAAGTTTTGGGTGTACTGATTTTAAGTTGAATAAAAAAAACCGGATTTACCCGGTTACTTACTGCTGGAAAATTTTCTCTAATCCAAAGTGTGAATTGGGCCTTTGAATGTTCCCTGGAATAGAAGAGTATCTGACACAAGGCTCATATCATACTGCATTACACTTCCCAGGTTATCTACGCTGAAGGTTCCAGCACTTACCTCGTAAATTTTCCCGGTATCCTGTGAAAAATCGTAATTGTAGTATATTACACAGGAGTCGGCAGAGTAAGGCGGTTTTGTTGAAAAGATATCAATGGTGTAATCGCCTAATTCTATTTCGTACTCATTCTCGGAGTACATGTAGAATGAAATTAGTGAGCCCACTCCCGTTAAGGCCGATAAATCCTGATCGTAACTCACCCCCTCGCCCAGTAAATTTACAACAAATGGAGTTACCGTATCGTGTATAGTTTCTGGGTATTTATACTGGTAACCCATGTAGAGCCTAAAACTGCCACCCTCAGATTTCACTATATTCGTTGTGGAATCGCTATCGCCACTTCCGCAAGCGCCGAGTAGAACGGTCAGGAATATAAAAATTGATATATGAATCATATTTTTTTTCATAGCCGTAGAATTTAAGGATGGGGCACCCTGTTTTATGATGCTAAGTTAGAAAAAAAAGTAAAACGTGTTAACCTGTTTAAAAAATTGCTTCTTTATATAGCAAAATATGCGTTTAAAACAATTCTAATCATAAGGTAGATGAATAAAAAAAGGAAAGATCACTCTTTCCCCTAGTCAGAAATACAATATTTTTAGTGGTGGTGATGTCCTTGGCCATGTACATGCCCGTGGTTTATTTCTTCGGCCGAAGCCTCCCTTATACTTACAACGCCGCCGTTAAAGTATAAATCCTGACCGGCTAGCGGGTGGTTAAAGTCCATAACAACGATAGAATCATTTATTTCAACTACGGTGCCCTCAAGAGCGTTCCCTTCCGAGTCGCGCATAGGTATCCTGTTTCCAACTACCAGTAAATCTTCCTGAAGTTTTCCATCAACCACAAAAATATCCTTGGTAAGCTCCACAACTGCCATATCGTTAACCTCTCCGTAACCATCCTTGGATGGCACCATAAACTCAAAGGAATCGCCTACCGATAGCCCATTGAGATTGTCCTCGAATAACTGAAGTAGTTGTCCGTGACCATAAAGGAAAACCAGCGGATTTTCTGCTTCGGCGGTATCAACTAATTCTCCATTAACCTTTAACTCGTAGCTAATGGAAACAACCTTGTCCTTTGTAATAACCATGAATTGATTTTTTAATTATTTGGCCTCAAAATAACAGCATAATTTTATCAATAACAAAAAAATCAACCAATATGTTTAAAGCATTTCAAATACGTTAACGTTGGGTTAACGTGTATTGTAACTGCTGAACTTGACCCCAAAAATAATTGAATTAAGAATAGAGGCTATTGGGCTACTCAGGATATTTATTCCACCAATGAGGTAGATTTTAGAAGAGTAAGGCGGAGTTTTTACATTGTCCAGCCATCGCTTTTTCTGATTTCCTGTTTTTCCTTCAATAAATGTTAGAATATTAAATAACTTGAATATCCTATATTTACTATGTTTATCCGGTTTTGATACTTAAAAGGCTAAACATTTTTTTGATAAAAGCGTTTTTTTATTAAAATAAACACCATATTTGCACTGTTAATTATTTAATCACAATTTATTCAATTTGTAACATGAAAGGTAAAGTAAAATGGTTTGATGCAGCAAAAGGTTTTGGCTTCATTCAAACCGAAGAAGGTAGTGATGTTTTTGTTCACTACACAGGTATTGCTAGAGAAGGTTTCAAACGTCTTGATGAAGGTCAGGAAGTTAGCTTTGAAATAACTCAAGGAAAACGTGGCCCTCAAGCCACTAATGTAGAAGTGTTAGAATAACAGATTATTCCTAACATAAGTTTAGAAGGCCCCTTAACAAATGGGGCCTTTTTTCATGGTCTGACCTAAAAAGTAATACTGAATCGCAGGATTGGGTTCGTGGTATAGGGTGAGTAGCGATTATCGGTTAAATCCCATAGAACAAGAAAGTTTATCGCAGCTTTGTCTCCAACACGTTGGCGCCAGCCCCCGCCTACTAAATATAAATGTACCCAACCTTTACCCTCATCAGAATTAAAATCAATCATCTTTCTGTCAAGGTAAAGCCCTTCGTACTCCCCGTGCAAAATAATACCGCCATGGACATTGATGCCGAAAGTTTCATAAAAGTCGGGGATGGGTAAAATCTCTGTATATCCTGAGACTCCCCAAATGTGAGTTTTGTATGGGTCTGTAGTGCCACTTTCCAGGTTGAATCTTTCCTTGCGGTAAGAGTACCGTCCACCTATTCCCAGGGACCATTGGGGTAAAATCCAAACTCCTACCGTGGGGACTATATCGAACTGGGTAACCCGGCTGCCTATAACAAGCCCGACACTTCCCCCGAAGAATATTCTATCGGCAGGTCGTTGGAAATCCCCATGTGGCTTTAGCTGTGAGTAAGAATTATTACTCAACAGGATGGTCAGCCATATCATACCTGCCAATCTCCAAGCAATACTTCTGCTGCCCATACCGTACTATATTTAAGAATGATGTTATCAACAAAACCTGTACAATGTTACAATAAAAATTGATGAATTATGCCATGCTTACTATATTTGAAAAAACTATACGGTGAAATTATGAATATTGTTATAACCGGAGCATCAAGGGGAATCGGATTTGAAGTTGCACGCCTACTGGCGGCACGCGGTACCAATAATACTGTGAATATCGTGGCGATAGCCCGCAATGAGCAGAATTTAGGAGCATTAAAGAATGCCTGCATTAAGGAAAACACAAAGTCCCGCCTCTACCCCATTCCCTTTGACCTTGAAAATTCGAATAGCATCGAAGGTTTACTTGTCCCTAGCATTAAACAGCACATCGAAAATATCGATATTCTTATTAATAATGCAGGGCTGCTGATCAATAAAACCTTTAGTCAGCTATCAACCGATGAAATGCTTAGAATGATCAGCGTTAACTTTATTTCGGCGGTTAACTTAACCCATGCCTTAATCCCGATGATGAGTAAAGGAGGCCATGTGTTGAATATTGGCAGTATGGGCGGCTTTCAGGGAAGCCGGAAATTTAAAGGATTATCTATATATTCATCAAGCAAGGCAGCACTGGCATCGTTAACCGAATGTTTAGCCGAGGAGTACAGTGAAAGTGATATTTCTTTTAACTGCTTGGCATTAGGTGCTACCGATACCGAAATGTTTCGGCAGGCGTTCCCCGGCCATAAAGCCCCGCTTACCGCAGCAGAAATGGCCAAATTTATTGCTGATTTTGCTGTAGGAGGACAAAAGTATTTTAACGGGAAAATACTACCAGTTTCGTCAACTCTTCCATAACAGTCAAATTAAAATAGGAACGGGATATTAATTAACATCCCGTTCCTATGAAATCAGAATATTACTTTACTTATACTCTTTAGGAATGACATCGCCCCTGAGTACCATTAAACCATTCATGGCGAGTGCTTGCATTTCATCTTCGCCAGGATATACAGCAACTGGTGCAATAAAGCCAACCATTCCTTTTATGTAATCCACCAAATCAGGGTTATGGGCAATGCCACCTGTTAGTATAATAGCATCTACTTTCCCCTTAAGAACGCAAGCCATTGATCCAATTGCCTTTCCGATATTGTATGCCATGGCACTCTGAATCATTTTAGCGTTAAAATCCCCTCCCCGAGCCTTTAATTCAATTTCATAGGCATCGTTTGTTCCTGCATGGGCTACCAAGCCACCCTGTCCTGTTAGCATTTTTTTTACCTCATCGTAGGTAACCTCGCCGCTAAAGCAAAGGTTTGCCAGTTGTCCGGCCGGAATAGTGCCTGCACGCTCAGGGGAAAAGGGTCCATCGCCATCAAGGGCATTGTTAACATCAATAACACGGCCATGGCAATGAGCCCCAACAGAAATGCCTCCGCCCAGATGTGCAACAATCAGGTTAATATCCTCGTAATGCCTGTCGATGGATTTTGCATGTAACCTTGCTATTGCCTTTTGGTTTAAGGCGTGAAAAATTGAAATTCGTTTAAACCTTGGGTGCCCCGAAATACGTGCCACATCGTCCATTTCGTCCACAACAACAGGATCGGCAATGAATGCCTTTGCCGATGGCAATGACCGGGCAATATCATCGGCAATTAAAGCACCAAGGTTACTGGCATGTTCCCCCATAATGCTATTCCTCAAATCGGCCTTCATTTGCCCATTAACCTCGTAAACCCCAGATTCTATTGGTTTGAGCAAGCCACCCCTTCCTACTACTGCTGAAATTTTAGTTACCTCAATTCCGGCCGCATACAACTCCCTGAGAATAATTTCCCTGCGAAAACCAAACTGGTCGGTAATTGTTTTATAGCGGGCTATTTCGTCTGCAGAATGCTTAATATTTTTGAGGAATATTGATTTATTATTCCTATAAACGGCAATTTTGGTTGATGTTGAACCAGGGTTAATTGCCAGTATTATGTATTCTTCCATCTTCCACTTGCTTTGTTAGCTATTTAGCGGCATTAGCGGCTAGGGCTATGGAGTACATTTTGGATTTTACACTGTCGCCACGCGATGTTAGTACGCAGGGTACTTTGGCACCCATTACCATTGCGCCAAGTTCCCCGTTGGCCAGCTTTGTGCAAGTTTTGAAAAAGACATTACCCGATTCAATGTTGGGGAATAGGATACAATCGGCATCGCCTGCAACACCACCGGAAACTCTCTTTATTTCTGCCGATTCCTTGTCAATAGCCACATCTATAGCAAGCGGGCCATCAACAATTGCGCCCCGAATCTGACCCCGATCCGCCATTTTTGATATAATGGCAGCGTCAACACATGCCGGCATACCGGCAGACATTTGCTCGGTTGCAGCGTTTAAGGCAACTTTTGGATTTTCTACTCCCAGCGAATGAGCTGTTTGGATTAGGTAATTTGTTATTGCAACTTTTTGGTTTAAGTCCGGAGCCGGAATTATGGCAACATCACCCACTATTAAAAGTTTATGGTAGGTAGGAACCTGAATAACGGTCACATGGCTTAAAACTGCTTTGGGTGGAAGTAGCCCATTCTCTTTATCGAGAATGGCGCGCATGTATTTATCCGTGCTAACGAGCCCTTTCATTAAAACATCGCCTTCACCCTTATTTATAAGTTCTACAGCTTTGCGCGCGGCCTTCATTTCATCGGCTTCCTGTACAATACGAAACTTTAAAGGATCAATGTTGTGCTCCGCGCAAACTTTTTTCATAGTTGCTTCATCGCAAACTAGAGTTGCCTCAACAATTCCCATGTCAACAGCCATGCTAACGGCTTCGATGGTATGGGCATCGTTGGCGTAAGCAGCAATTAACCGCTTCCGTGGTTTGCTACGCAGTATATCAAACAGTTGGTCTAGTTTTTCTACTTTCATGGCTATATCTCCTATAAAACTTATTATTTATTTAATCCGTTAACAATATTGGCCGTATCGGTTGCAATTACAAGTTCTTCGTTCGTGGTAATGGCCATCACTTTAACCCTTGAACTTGGTTTAGTTAACAGTTTATCTTTACCCCGAACGCCCCTGTTGGCTTCAACGTCAAAATCAATCCCCATAAAGTCCAAAGCACACGATACTTTTTCACGGAGAACGCTATCGTTTTCACCTATTCCGCCTGTGAAAATAACTAAATCAACACCATCCATGGCAGCCGCATACGCTCCAACATATTTTTTTACGCGGTAGTAGTACATGTCCAAAGCCAGCTGGGCACGTTCATTACCGCCAGCTGCAGCATTCTCAAGGTCACGCATATCCGATGATAAACAGGAAATGCCATATACGCCACTTTTTTTGTTTATTACATCGTTTACCTGCTTTAGGTCAAGGTTTTCCTTTTCGGCGAGGTAAAGTAGAATTCCTGCATCGAGATCACCGCTGCGGGTACCCATAATAAGGCCTTCTACAGGGGTAAATCCCATAGAGGTATCAACTGATTTTCCGTTCTGAATAGCTGCAATGGACGCACCATTTCCCAGGTGGCAGGTAATTATTTTCTGCGACTCAAAATCGACACCCAGGATTTTGCAGGCTTTTTGGGCTACAAATTTATGGCTTGTTCCGTGAAAACCATATCGGCGAATTTTATATTTTTCGTAGTACTCATAGGGTAATGCGTAAAGGTAGGCATGGCTCGGCATGGTTTGATGAAAGGATGTATCGAAAACAGCAACCTGGGGGACTCCCGGAAGCAGCTGCTCCATGGATGTTATTCCCTTTAGGTTGGCCGGATTATGAAGAGGTGCAAGTTCGATACATTTCTCAATTTCAACTTTTACTTTTTCGTTAATCAGGCTGCTGGTGGTAAAAAATTCGCCCCCGTGGGCCACGCGATGGCCAACAGCTTTAATTTCGGTGAGTTTGCCTATAACACCGTGATTTTTATCCACCAAGGCATTCAGGATTAAATTAATACCCGTTGTGTGATCCGGAATGCTGGTAACTGCTTCATACCTATCCTTCCCCTCGGGTTTGTGGGTTAGGACTGCATCGGTAAAGCCAACGCGTTCAACCAACCCTTTTGCCAATAGCTGGCTGCTATCAGCCATATCAATAAGCTGATATTTTATCGATGAACTTCCACAGTTCAAAACAAGTACAATCATTTAGCTATATTTTTGATTATAAAACAATTAAAGTTTACAATGAACCTACGCAAAAGTAGCAATAAAAGATAAGTATTTCAAAGCTAAAGAATGCTTATAGGGCATATAAAAACAGTTTTAAAACAAAATAAATCCAAAGCCAGGGTTAATCATCTGATTTTATAATTATTGTATTAATAATGTTTTTCAACATACTGATTTTTAGATGACGGTTCACTCCTGTTGGGCAATTTCAAGAATTGAATAGGATTGCTTAAACCCGGTATAATTTTTGGTCATGTATATTCTTAAAAGTGTTATCTTACTTTCTTGGATATTTCTATAAACAAGACAGATACTTAAAAAAATAGTAAAATTTTATGGATATTACAGTATAACTTTTAACATTATGTACGTAAATTTGAAATTGCCAATAACGATACCTAATAGTGATATGAAAATAAAAATTAAATTTCTATTAATCTGGATGTTATCAACTATTGGAGGTAACCTGGTTGATGCTCAGGTAGCGTATAACAACAGCAAATCATCAGATTACTACGGATATTCGTCCGGCGAAAAGCAGCTAATATTCGTTGACGAGTTTAATAACGATGAAAACCAGTGGAGCAACGGTTGCTCAAGGAATGGGGAGGCCTATGTAAGTTCTGGTAGTCTCATATTTAAATCAACAGTAACCGAAGGTGCCGCAGGATGCACCCGTTCTTTATTTCACATCGACCAGAGAAAAGATTTTGAGCTGGAAGCCAGGCTTAAATGGACGAACGGTGCCGATAATCAGTCATTTTACTTTGTGTTTGGGAAACAACCAAGCGAATGGAGCCGTTACAACCTTGGAATCAGCGGAAATGGCTGGTATATTATCGATAAAAGTTACCTTAACGAGTACACAACGCAAGTTGAGTGGACCCAATCCAGTTACGTTTACACCAATGCCACTTACAATACGCTAACGGTTCGTAAGGCTGGAAGTAGGCTATACTATTTTATCAATGGAAATTTGGTTCACTCCATGCCTTTCGAGTCGTTCTACGGCGATGAAATAGGATTTCAGGTTTCGGCAACCATCCAAATAGAGGTAGATTATGTAAAAGCGTATTACGTTGGTAGTTCCAGCGATGAAAATATTGCATATAGTGATTTTAGCGCATACCAGAAAAGTAACTTCTTTGACGACGAGTTCAATAGCGATGCTAATAGCTGGTCAAGCGAGGTTACAGTAAATGGTTATGCTTACGTTTCCGATGGAAACCTATTTTTTAAATCAACCAATCCCGACGGAGCGGCTGGCTGCATTAAAGAGTTGCCACTATTCGATGCCAATAGGGAGTTCGAAATAGAATCGTCCATCAAGTTTGTAAACGGTGAAACGGACAGAAACATTTACCTGATTGTTGGAAAAGCGCAGAGCGAATGGAACCGTTATAACCTTGGGTTTAGCAACAGCGGCGATTATGTAATAGATAAAAGCTATAATAATGAATATACCGATATGGTTTCGAGAACTTTTTCAACCCTAGTAAAGCAAAATGCTTACAATAAGCTGACGGTACGAAAAGTTCAGAACACTTTATACTACTATATAAACGAAAATCAAGTTTTTTCAATGCCCTTCATATCTTTCTATGGCAATGTATTCGGGTTTCAGGTACCCCAAAATACCGAAATAGCAGTGGATTATTTACGCCTATCGTACTTAAGTAAAGCCCAGCAAATCCAAAAAGATTTACTGGCCCCGGAAATAATTATGGTTGAACCATACATTGCCCGGGAGCAAAAAATTAATGAAACCAATAAGCAGATTATTGTTAAGGGAAAAGTTTCCGATGCCAGTGGTATGTACGAGGTTGTTATAAATGGGGTAGAAGCGGCCCTCGACCAGTACGGCAATTTTCAACAAGCCGTTAAGCTGGCAGTTGGCGATAATACCATTTCAATTAGGGCCACCGATACTCAGGATAACTCATCATTTTACACTTTTTATGTGAATCGCGGGGCCACAACCACAATTCTACCCGTAACTCAAGAGGAAAAACCAATTATTAATGCCAACGAGAGGCGCATAGCGCTGGTCATCGGCAACTCGGCCTACGCGGGGGGGCAGTTCCTCAAGAACCCCGCCAACGATGCCGCGCTGATGGTGGAGGCGTTGAAGGGGCTTGGGTTCGAGGTGATCAGCCGCACCGACGCGGACAAGAAGAACATGGAGCGGGCCATCCGCGAGTTCAGCGAGAAGCTGCCGGGCTACAACGTGGCCCTGTTCTACTACGCCGGGCACGGCGTGCAGGTGGACGGCATGAACTACCTCGTCCCCACCGACGCGGAGCTCAACAGGAAGGAGGACTGCAAGTGGGAGGCCATCTCTGTCAACTTCATCGTGGAGGAGTTCGAGAAGTACCCGGACAACACCAACATCGTCATCCTGGATGCGTGCCGCAACGACCCGTTCCGCTCGTGGTCGCGGGGCGGCGAGCGGGGGTTCAAGGCGATACTCCCCACCAGCGGGACGATCATCTCCTTCGCCACCTCCGAGGGGGCCACGGCGTCGGACGGCAGCGGGGCCAACGGGCTGTACACCCAGGAGCTGGTGAAGCAGCTGCAGGCGGTTCAGCCCATCGAAAGCGTGTTCAAGAAAACCCGGGTTGAGGTGGAGCGGCTGAGCAACGGGGCGCAGAGCCCGCAGGAGTGGTCCAAGCTCAAGGGCGATTTCTGGTTCAAACGGTAACTAATGCTATAAAATAAGAAATTGTAAAATCGATAGTTTAATAGCCAGATAGAACTTACTGAAGTTTTTTAACTTGTTAAAAATCAGCAAAAATATAAGTATCTGATCCTAATGTTTTGTATAGTAAATTTTACTGCCATGAACTCAAAATTTTCACTTTACCCGCTAACTGTGCTAACTACACTATTACTAATATGTAATGTCAATGTATTCGCACAATCTACTTACAATGATAATTCTATTCGTAAAGAAAGACTTTACTTTAATGGTTTTGACCAAGAGACAGAGGATTGGGCTATTGGTACATGGGACGACAACAGAACCTCAAGAATTGCTTATGGAGGTTTTTTTGAGATAAAATCTTTAAAAACGGGAACCAACCCTTTGTTCTGGACCAATATGGTCAACATAGATACCGATAAAGATTTTGAAATAGAAACTTCCTTTAGCTACACATCAGGAGAAGACAATAATGCCCTTACTTTGGATTGGGGACAAAAAGATGGAAGTTTCCGGTTCCGATTTGGTTTCAGCGGAAATGGACAATACATAATTGATAAATACGATGGAACTTGGAGTAACTATAAAAGTTGGACAGAGTCGCCGTTGGTGAACAAAACATCGCCCAACAAGCTTACCATAAGGAAAATAGATGGCACTTACTACTTCTTTTTAAATGAAACCCTTGTACACGAAATGCCATTTGTCAACTTTTTTGGACAGCAGCTTGGCTTCCAGTGTAACCAGAATACCACCATGCAAGTTGATTATATATCGGTTTCATACATAAATTATGCGAGTGATTATACCGGGCCGAAAATTTACGTTTACGAACCATCGGTACGGAATCAGGATAAAATTAGGGCTTCTGATAAAGAAATTGTACTAAGTGGCCGGTTAGCCGACGATAGTGGTATTTACGACCTGGAAATTAATGGAGTTGAAGCAAACTTCGACAACTCCGGGGAGTTCAGCCAAGTGGTGAAGTTGGCTGTCGGTGAAAATATCATCGATATTAAGGCTACGGATACGAAAAGTAACGTGTCGCGCTTTCAATTTTTTGTTAACAGAATAAACGATGTTCAGCAAGTTTTACCACAAGCTCAAGTGGTGCTGCCACAGGTTCAAACCGACGTGAACGCTACCGTTAATGCCAACGAGAGGCGCATAGCGCTGGTCATCGGCAACTCGGCCTACGCGGGGGGGCAGTTCCTCAAGAACCCCGCCAACGATGCCGCGCTGATGGTGGAGGCGTTGAAGGGGCTTGGGTTCGAGGTGATCAGCCGCACCGACGCGGACAAGAAGAACATGGAGCGGGCCATCCGCGAGTTCAGCGAGAAGCTGCCGGGCTACAACGTGGCCCTGTTCTACTACGCCGGGCACGGCGTGCAGGTGGACGGCATGAACTACCTCGTCCCCACCGACGCGGAGCTCAACAGGAAGGAGGACTGCAAGTGGGAGGCCATCTCTGTCAACTTCATCGTGGAGGAGTTCGAGAAGTACCCGGACAACACCAACATCGTCATCCTGGATGCGTGCCGCAACGACCCGTTCCGCTCGTGGTCGCGGGGCGGCGAGCGGGGGTTCAAGGCGATACTCCCCACCAGCGGGACGATCATCTCCTTCGCCACCTCCGAGGGGGCCACGGCGTCGGACGGCAGCGGGGCCAACGGGCTGTACACCCAGGAGCTGGTGAAGCAGCTGCAGGCGGTTCAGCCCATCGAAAGCGTGTTCAAGAAAACCCGGGTTGAGGTGGAGCGGCTGAGCAACGGGGCGCAGAGCCCGCAGGAGTGGTCCAAGCTCAAGGGCGATTTCTGGTTCAAACGGTAGTTGCCCGAATTAAAGTTTAACGCCAATTATGCAGACGTCGTCGCTTTGCGACCCTTCACCTTTCCATGAAAAAAATTCTTTTTCGAGTTCGGATTTTTGTTTGGCTAAGGGTTGTAGGGATATTGAGTGTATAAATTTCTGTAAGTAGGGTGTTTGGTACTTTAGTGAGTTAACCCCACCAACCTGATCGGAAAATCCATCGGTGCTAAGGTATAGTATATTGTTGGGCTTGTAGCAGATTGAAGTGGTATCGTAGCGAATATCATTGTGGATTTGCCATGAGCCTATGGGGTTAAAGCTTCCCTTAAATACTTCAAAGTTATTCTTACTGGCCAGCATTACCTTGTTATGTGCCCCGGAAAAGAAAATTTGCTTCCTTTTCCGGTCTATGCAGCATAGCGACATATCAACCCAATCATTATTAAAGGTCTGATCCTGATCTATTGATGTGAAGCTTTCCGTAAAACGTTTATCTATTTCTTTAAGTATTTTATTGGTTTTCTTGATTCGTTTGTTCAATACTGCATAGTCGAGCAGGTTTGAAACTAATACCGAAAGCATTGCACCGGGCACCCCATGCCCCATACAATCTCCAACGGCCAGGTACACCAAATCATCCACTTCTGCCAGCCAGTAAAAATCGCCAGAAACAATCTGCATAGGAAGGTAAAGTATAAACGATTCCCCAAAAATTCGATCGAAATGGCGCTGTTTGGGCAGAATTCCTTGCTGCAAAAAGGCGGCATACTTTAAGCTGTTGTACAGTTTATTTTCGTTTTTTAACCAATCCTGAAAGTTAATGGAGGGTATGTCTATGTCGTCAGCCGAATCAGTGCTCATTCAGTAATGTTTATATGGCAAATAAACTATTCAAATACTAATTGAACTTTCAGAAAGTGTAAATTAAATATTAAGAAACTCCCACCATTAAGTAGCATGGAATCTTTGACATATTTATCTAAAAAATGCAAAGGGATTTAATGTTATTTTAATACAAAATAGATTAGGTTTGTGGGGTAGAAAATATCAATACAACAAATACGCATGAATACTCCTGTTAATTATCACCTTGAACTTTTTAGGAAACAACTTGAAGGTGAGCTAAAATGGGATACCTCTACCCTACTCCAGTATGCTACGGATGCTTCGGCATACAGGGAAATTCCGGTTGCAGTGGCTTGGCCCAAGAGTAAAAATGATATTATAAAGCTGATAGAGTTTGCCAAGGACAAGAAATTATCACTAATACCCCGGGCTGCTGGAACTTCGTTGGCTGGCCAGGTTGTAGGGAATGGAATTGTAGTGGACATTTCAAAATACTGGGGAAAAGTCATTGAAATTAACAGGGAGGAATGCTGGGCAACTGTAGAACCGGGAATTATTCTCGATGAGTTAAACATGGTTCTTAAACCATTCGGCCTTTTCTTTGGGCCCGAAACATCAACCTCGAACCGTTGTATGATTGGCGGAATGGTGGGAAATAACAGCTGCGGTTCCCATTCGTTGATTTATGGCAGTACCCGCGATCATATACTGGCCGTTAAAATGATTCTGGATAACGCAAAAGAGTACGAGTTTACCAGCATAGGTAAAGCTACTTTTGATGAAAAATGCCAACAATCCGATAGAGAAGGCGATATATACAGGTTTGTAGATAAAATTTTATCTGACGATGCAAGCAGAAATGAAATAATTAAGAACTCCCCAGATCAACAGGTAAAACGAAGAAACACTGGAT
This sequence comes from Bacteroidales bacterium, assembly GCA_050180015.1. Taxonomy (GTDB): domain Bacteria; phylum Bacteroidota; class Bacteroidia; order Bacteroidales; family Tenuifilaceae; genus JBFXEO01. The sequence goes on from JBFXEO010000035.1 coordinate 15,753, forward strand.
ATGCACTCGATACACTGGTCACGGATTCATATAGCAATACCTTCAATTTAAGCAAACTAATTGCAGGCAGCGAGGGAACCCTGGGTATTATCACCGAAATAAAACTAAACCTCGTTCCCCTGCCACCAAAAGAAAAGGCAGTAATCGCAGTCCATCTACAGGAACGGGATCAGGCGTTTACTGCCAACCTTATTGCATTAAAGTATAATCCATCGGCGGTGGAAATGATGGATAGTGTAATTCTGGAGTGTACCAAGGGTAATACTGAACAGCAAAAGAATCGGTTTTTTGTACAGGGCAATCCCGGAGCAATTCTTATCGTTGAATTTTACAGGGACACCCACGACGAGATTGAGGTTGCTACAGGTGCAATGGAAATGGAAATGCGTTCATCTGGCCTAGGATACCATTTCCCAATTATCTGGGGAAATGACACAGCGAAGGTATGGGCATTAAGAAAGGCCGGACTTGGCGTTTTATCCAACGTTGAAGGCGATGCAAAACCGGTTTCCTTAGTAGAAGATACTGCTGTTGCCGTTGATAAACTGCCTGCATACATGGAGGATTTTGCACAGCTAATGCAAAAGTATAACCTGGATTGTGTTTACCATGCACACATTGGAACCGGAGAGTTACACCTACGGCCTGTGCTCAATTTAAAAGATCCCGATGATGTAAGGCTATTCAGGACTGTCGGGCTTGAGGTTGCTAAGCTGGTTAAACGGTACCGTGGATCGCTAAGCGGTGAACATGGCGACGGACGGCTTCGCGGAGAATTTATTCCCCTAATGGTTGGCAACCATGTTTATACCCTCATGCAAGGGCTCAAGCAAACCTTTGATCCACAGAATATATTCAACCCGGGGAAAATTGTCAATACACCTCCAATGAATACCAACCTGCGCTACCAGCCCGGCCAGCCACAAAGGGATATAGAGACTATTTTCGATTTCAGTACAACCATGGGAATTTTACGGGCTGCCGAAAAATGTAACGGATCCGGCGATTGCCGTAAAACTCACCTGTCAGGTGGCACTCTTTGTCCAAGCTACATGGCATCGCTTAACGAGTCTAATACAACACGGGCAAGGGCAAACCTTATTCGCGAATTTCTAACAAATAGCACAAAGGGAAACCCATTCCATCATCAGGAATTATACAACATACTGGATCAATGCCTTTCCTGTAAGGGCTGCAAGAATGAATGCCCTTCTAGCGTTGATATGGCTAAATTAAAGGCTGAATTTCTCCAGCACTGGTACGACTCGAACGGGATACCGCTTAGAAGCAGGTTAATTGCGTACCTTACCCCTATTAACCGGATAGGAAGCATTGCTCCCTGGCTAACTAATTTTGTACTTTCCAATAGGGTAACATCGTTTATGCTAATGCGCAGTTTAGGTTTCGAAACCAAGCGTACATTACCGCTATTAAGTGGTAAAACCTTAAAAAGCTGGCATAGGAAACAAAAAAATCATAAAAAATATCCAAACGGACAGGTTTACCTTTTCCCCGATGAGTTTACCAACTATAATGATTCTCACATAGGAATGAAGGCCGTTGAACTACTAAACATTCTTGGGTACGAGGTGCTCATGGCCGATATCCTTGAAAGTGGAAGAACCTACATTTCAAAAGGATTAATCCGTACGGCAAAACGTATAGCCAATAAAAATATCGAAACGTTGAAGGATGTTATTACCGAAGATACCCCGCTAATTGGTATTGAGCCTTCGGCAATACTCAGCTTT
>JBFXEO010000036.1:0-17149 GCA_050180015.1 Bacteroidales bacterium
ACATGTTTGCCGTGGTAGATACGCATTTTACCCGGTATAACGAGTACATGGTACTGATGAAATATGATGCGGGGTTACCGGTAACAGGCGATAGCGTGAATATAACGGCCGTTGGTACTACGCTTTTAATTGAGGCTAGCGTGGACGAAGCATTCGAGGATCAGGCAGAGTACGAGATGTTGGGTATAAATCAGGACAACCAGAATGTACAGCACAAATCGCACTACATCTATCGCGAGAAAAGCAGCAGGTTTCTTTCCTGTTCTTACTTTGACGATGAGGAGGTTGATTACCCTGTGTGGGTTTACACTTACGCATCGCCCCATTGGACTACCGTTAGGCATCCTTTTACCAGCTACAATGGCCTCTGGAGCATTTTTTTGCGCCAGCTATTGAATTACCTTACCCTGACTAGCCAGCAGAGCAGCATTAAGTTGAGGAATTTAGGCGAGCAGTACAGCACGGAGCTATCAACGCTTACCCGTGAAATAGCATCGTTTACAGCCAAGCTAAATATAAACGGCATTAATTTTGATAGTGACACCCTGAAGTTGGATATTCACGTTGAAGAACTTCGCCAACTTATCAAGTAAAAGCAGTTTTTAGCTGTTCGCGTCATAAAACATTGTAAATTGTAAACACTATTAATAGCCTAAAAAATGAAAACATTAACTCGTCTCAGGGGGATGCTATTAGCCGGATTGCTATTCAGTAGTTCGGCTTTATATGCACAAGAGTTTAGCAAGCTCACTCCAAAACAGCTGGGGGAAAATATTAATTTAGATTACACGATATCGGGGGAGGGAATTGGCCAGCAATTTAACGTTACTCCCTACTATTCAACCGACGGAGGAAAAACATTCATACCGATACAAAGCGCCAAGGGTAACGTTGGCCCCAATGTTTCCGGAGGCCGCGATCAGATAATTATTTGGGATGTTCTGAATGATTTGAAGGAATTTGATGCTGATGTTTTATTCAAGCTGGTTGCCGATACTAAATCTGCAATACCGGTTCAGGATGATTTCCGTCAGGTAAACTTCAAGCTTGAAAGCTTTAATCGCACCAAGGATGGAAATGTAGAACTAACATTATCTATCACCAATGATGGGCCTACCCGCGACCTTAAAATTATCAACGGGCTGGTAACCATTACAGATTTTAAAAAGCATAAGTTCGATGCCCAAAGGGGAAAAATTGCTGAAGTAGAAGGGATCGAAAGATATTCTACGCCTCAGCGTACCTTAAAACAGGGAGAAACAGTAAAAGCAGTTTTTACCTTTGAAAGAGTACCCGACGACTTAGACCGGGCAATGCGCCTTGATTTAGGTATTGAGCTGATAACCGATGAAACCTACGGAATAGACCTAAAAATTGGGAAACTCCAGTTCCGCGATTTACCCATAACCCTTGAGAAAACTAACAACGTGAGGGTTGAAAAGTCGAAACAGTTTGAGCTGCTTTCCGACATACAGCATTTTACCGTTAAAAAGTTTGAGGTTACCGATACAAACCCACCGGTAATAGTTCTCACCCAACCTTCAAATGTTCCGTTGGTTGGCAGGGAATCTACCCGAGGAAGACCCTACGCCCAATCATCAATAGGACTGGACGATAAGCGATTACGCTCTCTTGCATCGGGCGAAGAATTTGCCACCACCGATGATAACATGGTAATTAAAGGCACCGTAACCGATAAGAGCGGGATATACGAGGTAGCGGTAAACGGAATAGATGCAAATGTTGCTGGCAATGGCTCATTTGATGCAACAATCCCGTTGGCCATTGGTAAAAACGAAATTATTATTCGGGCGGTTGATTTACGCCAGAATAGTGTAGAGAAAAAATTCTTTGTACTCCGTAAATCCGAGTCGGGCAAAATAGCCAAGGGCGACACCGAGGAGCTCGACCTAGTTTTCGATCAGCACAAAGCACCACCGAAGTTTTATGCGCTTATCATGGGGGCAAATGATTACACCGATAATAGCATCACCGACTTGGATAACCCTATAAATGATGCCACAAAACTGTACAACGTACTTACCAGCCGATATACGTTTGAGCCCAATGATGTAATTTTCTTGAAGGATCCAACCCGCGAACAAATTATCAACGAGCTGGATCGGTTAACGCGGAAAGTTGGAAAGAATGATAACCTGCTGATTTTCTATGCAGGGCATGGCTACTGGGATAAGGAAACCGATTTTGGGTACTGGATACCCACCGATTCAAAGGCAAATAGCACGGCAAACTGGATGGCTAATAGTCAGATAAAGGATTACGTTGCCGCAATTAAGTCGAAACATACATTGCTTATTGCCGACGCATGTTTTGGCGGAAGTATATTCCACGACCGGAAGGCATTTCAGGAAGGATCCAGCCCAATCAAGCAGGCCTACGATGCCCAGAGCCGTAAGGCAATGACCAGTGGAAATCTTACCGAAGTTCCTGATCGGAGCATATTTCTGGAGCAGCTGGTTAGCCGGTTGAATGCTAATACCAAGGATTATATTACTGCAGAGGAAATTTTTGGAAGCATCAAGGACTTGGTTATGAATAGTAGTCCGGTTACCCCTATGTATGGCGATATTAAAGATGCAGGGGATGAGGGTGGCGACTTTATTTTTGTGAAAAAGTAACATAGTTAACGGTATTAATATTGTCATTTCGAGTAAAAAATCGAGATGGCAATACTGATTTTTTAGAATATCTATTTTTATTTAACTTTCGAAACTCTTTTTTACTTATCTCGTAATTCTTTTTACGAATGCATTTGAGCGTATTAATGGCATAAGTTAATCAACTAACTCTAAAACTATGAGAAAACACTTACCTGCAAACCTACTTTCACTTACAGTAGGAGTTTTAATCAGCCTAAACCTGGCTGCTCAGGATGACCCTAAAATTCAAAAATTAGAGGATAAAGTAAAAGTTGCACAGGAAAAGTTTGATAGGGCCGAAGCCAAAGTATATTCTGCCGATAGTTTAATTGATGCCGGTAAAACCATAATGCAGGAATCATCCGCTCAGATTAAGGAGTTAGAGAGCGAACAAAAGATGATGGAGAAGGATCATTTTAACGAGCTTAAACCGCTGGAAAAACAGCTGCGTTCAAAGGATAAGGAAGATGTGGCTGCAGCCAAGGCCGAGATAAAAGAATCGGAAGCGAAATTTAAGGAGGATATAAAGGCGTGGAGCCTAAAATATAAGGCCGCCCTTAAGGAGTATGAGGGTGGACAAAAAATGGTTCAAAAAGGAGAGGAAAACCTGAAAAAGGCCAAGGTGGTTAAGAAGGAGACTGAAAAAGCACTAAAGGAAGCCGAAAAGACGCTGGAAAAGGCTCAAAAATAAATTTTTATTCTGACCTGTGAGGCTGCTATGGAGGCAGCCTTTTTTATATGTTGCTTTTTATCGGGATAATGGTTATGAATATTTAAGAATAAGGGAGTTGTGAGAATTCAGGAACCAGCATACAGGGATATCGGCTTTGTTATATTCTAAAAATTGATGTTTTCGCTTTTAGTATCGATTAAAACAGCTCTATTTTAGATATTTATTCCTATTTTGTCGGGTCTGATATGGTAGTATTGGGGGCGAGTTTACTGAGCTGAATCATTCTTCAGCCATACAAGGTACTGCGCCATTTGATGTTTGTTTTGGAGATTTGTAAAGTTGATCAACATATAACCTTATACGATGAAAAAGAGTGGACTTTTTTTGTTTCCTAGAAATTTTTGGACAGCAATTGTAATGGAGTTCTTCGAACGGGGTTCTTACTATGGAGTAATGTCCGTTCTTTCGGTTTTTCTTGTTTTAAGTGTCGATGAAGGTGGGTTGGGGTTTAGCAAGGAGAGCGTGGGGGTTATAAAAAGCGTAATCACCCCGTTACTGTATATACTTCCAATAATTTCGGGCGCATTGGCCGATAGGTTCGGGTACCGGAGAATTCTATTTTTTGCGTTCACGGTAATGAGCCTGGGCTACTTTTTTACCAGCAGGAGCACCTCGTACCCCGAGGTATTTTTGAGCTTGCTGTTGATGGTTACGGGGGCAGGAGCATTTAAACCCATTGTATCGGGAACAATAGCCCGTACAACGGATAGCACCAATTCATCGTTAGGCTTTGGCATTTACTACTGGTCTATAAATCTGGGAGCCTTTATTTTCCCGCTCATACTGGTACCTTTCCTTAAGCAGATAGGGTGGAGCTATATTTTTACCATGGCAGCCATAGGAACAGGATGGCTGCTAATTTTAAACCTGTTCCTGTTCAAGGAACCGCAAAAGCCCAAGAGTCAAAAAGGGCTAGTTCAGGTTTTTAAGGAGATGTTTTTGGTTTTAAGCGATTATAAGTTTATGCTGATGATTGTAATTTATTCCGGTTTCTGGATTCTTTACTTTCAGATGTTCGATGCGGTTCTTTGGTATTTGAAGGAATTTGTTGATATGGCTCCGGTAAATCGGGCGGTTAACTCTGCCCTGGGCTTGTTTGTGGACAACCCCAGCTGGGAATTTGATGCCGAGCATGTGACGGTTATCAATGCAGGTACAATAATAGCGTTACAGCTGGTTATTTCGTCTATTGTTAAAAACACCAGAGCACTTCCCACCATGATTGCCGGCATTGGGTTGGGTACTGTTGGAATGGGCATTTTGGCAATTTCTAGCAATGCGTGGGTTTTTATCGTAGGAATGATAGTATTTTCCCTGGGCGAGATGACCGCACATCCAAAGTTTATTTCCTACGTAGGATTGGTTGCCCCCGATGATAAAAAGGCACTTTACCTCGGTTACTCATTCCTTTACGGGGTTATTGGGAGCGGAATAGGTGGCGTTTTGGGGGCATTTGCCTATGTTAAGTTTGTGAATGGAATGGGACAACCAAGTTTACTATGGCTTATGTTCAGCCTCATTGGTTTGGCCACCATCATAGGGCTAATCTTGTACAACCGGTATTTTTCACCCCCAAAGGATTTGTAACCATATTATTTTTGGCTGACATTTTTTAGCCGAACCAATGGTACTCAACGAAATCGGAATGTATTAACTTGAACATGTGGCCGGCACAATCAAGCAAAAGTAATGAGTTTGCAGCAGTAATTTTATGATTCTTTTTCTAGGGGAAGTTCAACCATAAAGGTGGATCCCTCGTTCACTTTAGTTTTCACCTTGATACTTCCGCCAAATCCAAGAACAATCTCACGGGTTATGGCCAGGCCTAGCCCGGTTCCCCCCGATTTTGTGGTAAAATTTGGGGTGAATAGTTTGGGCAGAATATCATCAGGAATTCCTGTACCATTATCGCTCACTTCAACTTTTACAAAGTTGTCGTTGCCGGAGTTAATCGATATATCGATTAACCCTTGCCTGCCGTGCTCAACGGATTGAATGGCATTCTTCACCAAATTGTTGAAAACCCGGAGTAGCTGTTCCCTGTCAGCCATTACAATTGGCTCAAAGTTGATGTTATTGGTGAGCGTGAAGGACATATTCTTATACCCCGAGTAAAGGGTTACAACATCGGTGAGCAAATTTTTTAAATTGACAGGATTTATACTGGCAGCGGGTAACTTTGCAAACGAAGAAAACTCGTTGGCAATGGTTGATAGTGCATTGATTTGCTCCACAAGAGACTGTGAAAACCTTTCGAATCTTTCGTCCCAATCGGCAACTCCTTCGTGCTTTGCTTTAATAAGATACTGTAAGCTTAGTTTGATTGGGGTTAGCGGATTTTTAACTTCATGGGCAATTTGTTTTGCCATTTCGCGCCAGGCGCTTTCGCGTTGGCTTTGGGCTAACTCTTTGGCGCTTCGGGCCAACTCGTCAACCATGCGGTTATACTCGCCAATTAGCTGGCCCACCTCATCGTTGCCCGAGTAACGAATTGGTTCGTTATTCCCGGCAATGTTAACCATGCTGATTCGTTCCCGAATTAGCTCCAGAGGTCGCGTTATTTGCCCCGAAATCAGGAATGCAATTGTCATGGCGAATAGCGTAAGGAGTGTATATATATTGACAATTGCAACGATTATGGAGTAGAGCTCCTCGCGTAATTCTTCCTGCCTGGTAAAGTAGGGCAGATTTAGGTATGCAATGGTTTGATTCTGCGAATCGACAATGGGTACGTAGGCAGATAGGAAAAACATTCTGCCAATATTTTCCCTATTAACATACTTTGGGCTATGCTTATACGCCATTTCGTTCCAGGCGGTTGGATCCATTCTGTGGCCTAGGAGTTGTTTCTCAAACATTTCCGGACGCGAACTTGCCATTAGCATGCCGGTGGTATCGTATATATTAATATCGGTGTAAAATATGTTTGAAAGGTCTATCAGCCTGTCGGTGAGCCTATCGGTTTCAACATCGGAGTCGTATATCAACGTAATATTCTTGTTGAGTTCAAACATAACCGAAAGTAGCTTTTCACCCAAATTTTTTTCGTTACGTTGATTAAAGCTCTTTATGTTGTAAAAAATTGTTGCCGCAGCAACCATAAACAGGGAGAGTATCACGATAAAGCTAACGGCCCAGCCGATTCTATTCTTAAAACTTGGATGTGCAGATTGGAGATTAACGGGGACGTTTGCCCATTTTAGCAGTCCAAGTAGGACAATAAAGAAGAAAGTAAGGTTGTAGGCAAATGATGCCGTGGTATTTAACGGATCATCTTTTGGGCGGCTTATGATAATGGCATCTTCGGTATTTGAGCGGTAAATCAGATGATTATACCCCTGCCGGTTATAAGTTTCGTAAACGGTAGAATTCGCGCTTTTACCGCTGAGTTTTGTGCTGTATGGGAAGTCTCCAGCTTGGGTTATCAGATTCCCTTTATGGTATTTTGCCCAGGAATAGCCTTTGGGCATGAACTGAGAGCTGTGCCCTTCAATTAGCAATTCCGGATAACCTAAAAGTTCCCAGCTTGGCCTGCTGGAGATTTCGATGTACAAGTTCCTCAGCTCATCGCCGTACCTATACCCAATAGTTCCCAGGTAGCTTATGTATCCGTTCTGCAGGTTCAGGTAAAAAAATCTCGACGAAGGAATCAGAATGCCATATTTATCGACTAAATCGTTGAAAAATCGGTTGCAATTCATTGTACTGGCATCCACCGCCACCAATGAGTTTGGGAAGCACACCGTGGCAAGCAATTCATATCTATTCAAATAGTTTCTGAAATAGTTTTTTCTTAAATAGCGGTATAGTTCTACGTTATACTTGTTAATATCTCTAACATACGTACGTATTAGTGTATCGGTCAGCAGCCTGTGGTAAAGCGGGGCAATCAACATTTCAGCAACCGGATCGCGTTCAGAGCTTAAATTAATGGCCAGAACTTTCCTTACACCTTCCTCTTTCTGGCGTGAGTAGAGCGATACCGTGGCCACGGTATAAACGGATAGAATCCCAAGTAGAAGGAAGAGTACCCTTATGTTTATTTTGGTGATATGTTTGAATTTCAGGAATAGAAAAATCCCCAGCGTTAGCAGCGTCCACACTATGCCGTATAGGGTTGGGGAATATTTTACTAAAAGCAAAAAAATGGTAGTAGCACCAAGGCCAACCCCAAGAGAAATTAATGCCCATTTTAAGTCAGAACTGACAGAGAAAAGGTTGAGCCACGCGTTGAGTATTACCATTGCCGAGGCAACCCACAGGGAAATGGACAGATAGCCCAGTATGGTATATATGGAGATATTAAAAATCCGGAATGTTTCAAGGGTTAGCGTGGAGTGCAACACAAGTGACGATAGCATTCCGTCAGATAGGGCAAACATTGCAATAGCTATGGGAGAAGTTAGGGCTGTAATCATTCTAAGCCGCGAGGTACGAATGTTTACCCTTATTTTGATGATGTTTTGGTGGATGTAGGATGCCGCAAGAAATACAAGGATAGAGTTTACCAGAAAATCGCCAAGGGACGCATTAAACGCTGAATGGGCAAAAAGGTTGGGGCCAAAAAGTAACCCGTCGGGTTTTACGGGCAAGCCCCAAATAATGCTTACAGCTCTAATTAATACTACTGATATAACAAAACCGGAAACCCTCAAGTGTATCCGTTTTCGAAAAAAGTTTAGGCTAAACGTTAAATAAATGCTCAATACCAGTAAAAAAAAGCCAGTCCATTGAATTATGGGCTCGATGGTTTCTATTGTACTTTTACGGAACGGTTCTACCGGCGTAAGGTAAAAGTTCGATACTCCTCTTGCCCGTACCGGAAGCCCGTTGTAAACCAAATCCGGCGAAACTCTGTAGCTATTAAATTCACGGTAAATTTTTGTAAAGTTGTTTTGCAGGTATTTGTTCTGGTATGGGAACTCGGAACAAAAGCGGTTAAGTATAAGTAGTCGTTTTTTACCGGAATGCGCCCATTGGGCAAAGTAGAAGTTGCTTTGAATTTTTTTCAGTACAACTTTGGAGGTGTCGTACCCAATGCCCGATACGTCAATCTTTGAGGTCCAAAAGCAGAGGGAATCGTTTACAAATAGATACACGAAAACATCTCTTGGCTTTAGCTTTGCATTGGAGTAGGTTAGTCCCTGTTCAAACATTTCCGATGTACAATCCTTTGTGGATTTCAGAAAGAAAGCCGAAGCAATTTTTTTTGATATTTTGAGCTCTCCCTCAATCTTACGTTCCAGCCTTGAAATGTTGGGTCTGTTAAGCTGGATACCAGGCACGAAACGGGTGGTAAATTCAGATATGAAAATTAGTCCAACGGCAACCGTAAAAGTAATTATTGTTAGTAGGGGTTTTCTGTTCATTTACAGCGGGGTTAACGTCGGGTTGTGTTTTTTTAGTAATTATTGCATATCCTGAAATTGTGCAGCGTTTTTTACAGCAAAAATCAGACCTTTTTATGGATGGTGGTAAGGCTCTCCCTTAATTATTGTAAATGCACGGAAAAGCTGCTCCATAAAAATAACCCGTACCAGCTGGTGCGAAAAGGTAAGCCTTGAAAGTGAAATTCTGGTGTGGTCCATTTTTTTAACTTTTTCTGCAAACCCATAGGGTCCGCCGATAACAAATAGTATATCGCGTTGTCCAGTATTGATCCTTTTTTCTACAAAGCTGGCAAAATCAACAGAGTTAAACTCCTGTCCATGTTCATCGAGCAGAATAACTTCTGCGACACCCTGGGTTAGGGGAACAATGGCCTCCGCCTCTTTTTGTAGCTGAACCTCAACAGGCATTGACTTTGTGTTGCGGGGTTCGGATATAGTTTTTATTTCGAATTTACAGTAACGTGTAATGCGCTTACGGTATTCCTCAATTGCTTGTACAAAGAATTCTTGGTCGGTTTTACCAACCAAAGCTAAGGTAATTCTCATGATGTGGTATGTTTGAGTGTACGGGACGTAATTGTAAACGTTAAAATTAGGTATTTTGGTAAATACCGCCTAAATTTACCAAAATAATTACGGGATTTAAACGGGATTATTGTCGTTGGGAAAATTTGTTTTGCTGAGCCTTTTGGCGTGTTGTTTGTTACTATCTGCAATTATCGGGTAAAACACATTAAGTCAACATTCAGAAAATGAAAGAAATGATGAAAATCAAAGTATTCCTACTAGCCGCGTTTCTGCTTTTGGTTTCTTCTATAAACGCCTCCGAAAACGAACAGGACCCCAAGGAGGTTATTAAAAAAGTATCCGAAGCCTTTCAGAGCGGTAATGCAGAACAGCTGTCAAAAAATTTTTATAAAACCATTGAGCTGGAGTTGCTTGGCGATGAGAATTTTTACAGCCAGGCCCAGGCATTCCAGCTTATGAAAAGTTTTTTTGAAAAGTACAAACCCGTAAAGTTTACCATAAACCATCAGGGCGTTAAGGATTTATCGGCATTTGCCATTGGTACATTGCAATCTAAGAGTGCCATATTTCGGGTTTCTATCTTTCTAAAAACCGAGAATGGAAAATCGTACATTCACCAGCTTCGGGTGGAAAACGACGATGAAAATACCAGCGATTAAGCTTTAAATTCGGAATGAATTACGAGTACCTTATTAATTCTTTGATTGATTTAGCCATTGCCGAGGATTTCGGCGATGGCGACCACTCATCCCTATCGTGCATTCCCGTCCAGGCAACGGGGGCTGTTCAGCTAAAGATGAAACAGTCCGGAGTTTTGGCCGGAGTTTCGGTTGCCAGGCAAGTTTACTTTAAAATAGATCCTACGGTAAAATTCGAACCGTACCGTACCGATGGTTTGGAGTTAAATGTAAACGAAGTGGTTTTTTTGGCCGGGGGGAAAGTGCACTCATTGCTCCGGGCAGAGCGTATAGTTCTGAACATAATGCAGCGTATGAGCGGAATAGCCACCCAAACCAGAGCGTATGTAACGCAATGCGAAGGAACCAAGGCTAAAGTGCTGGATACGCGTAAAACAACTCCGGGAATGAGGGTTTTCGACAAAATGGCGGTAAAAATTGGCGGTGGTTACAACCATAGAATGGGCTTATTCGATATGATTATGCTTAAAGACAATCATATCGATTTTGCAGGAGGAGTTGAGAATGCAATTAGCTTGGCCAACAGTTACCTGAAGGCAACGGGTAAAAACCTTGAAATCGAAGTTGAAACCCGCACATTGGAGGATATTGAGTTGGTGTTGAGGGTTGGGGGCGTTCATCGAATTATGCTCGATAACTTTACCGTTGGGGAAACCCGTCGCGCGGTAGAGCTGATTAACGGCAGGTATAAAATCGAATCATCCGGTGGAATTACCTTGCAGACTATCAGAGATTACGCCCTGTGTGGTGTTGATTATATTTCGGTAGGAGCCATAACACATCAGGTTAAAAGCATAGACATGAACCTGAAAAAGGTTTAGCAAGCTAATGGCCTCAAATGTTCAACGTAAATTTCTTCGAAGCTGCAACCGGAGGGTAAGAATACGATTTAAGTGGTTCTGCCGACGAGTTGAACGATTATCGTCCCCCGGACTAAAAGGTGTTCCTGTTGTTTCTGTAATTCGTTACTTTTTTGTAGGAATTGTAAACGGTGCGGTTACCACGCGGGCATCATCGGTTGCATTTAGCTTTTTTCTGGCCACCGTTCCCTCTCTGATATTCGTATTTACATTAATACCGTACATGCCGGTTGCCAACTTCCAGGAACAGCTGCTTTCCGTGATCAAGAGCATTATGCCCGATTATGCTTTCAAAACGGTTGAATCTACACTAATAGAGGTGGTAACTACCAAAAGTACAGGCCTGTTATCATTTGGTTTTTTAGCAGCATTGTACTTTACCCATAACGGGGTGAGTTCTCTGATAGATGCTTTTAACGCTACCTATCATTCCGTTGAAACACGCGGTTTTGTTGAAAAGCATTTGGTCGCATTTCTACTAACCCTGCTAATTCCATTTATTGCTGTTTTGGGCATTATTTTAATGTTTTTTAGTGAGTATTTTCTTAACATTTTGCATGGCTGGGGCGTTATAAAGTTAAAATCAACAGTTTCAATGATACTTGTTGGAAAATGGATTTTGGTTCTTGTCATATTTTTTGTTGGTATATCGTTAATGTACTATATGGCTCCGGTTAAAAAGGAAAAATTCCGGTTTTTTTCGCCAGGAGCAGTATTTGCAGTTGTTTTAATTATCGTAACATCGATGGGGTTTTCGTACTATGTTGATCGGTTTGGACAGTACAATAAATTTTACGGATCGCTTGGAGGCCTTATTGTTTTTCAGATCTGGCTATACTTCAACTCCTTTGGGTTGATACTGGGATTTGATTTAAACGCGAGCATCCGTAGTGCGGTTAATAACCATCGGACACAAATTAATTTACAGCTAAAATGATAGCGGATATCGCAAAACTTAGGAAGGAGTATTCGCTAAAGTCGTTAAATGAATCGGCTGTTAACAGCGATCCCTTTAAGCAATTTGAGTTTTGGCTCAACGAATCAATAGAAGCGCATGTTCCGGAACCCAATGCAATGACTTTGGCTACATCCACATTTGAGGGTAAGCCTTCGGCACGTATGGTTTTGCTTAAACAAGTTGACGATCAGGGTTTCGCCTTTTTTACAAACTATGAAAGCCGGAAGGCAAAAAATTTACTCCAAAATCCCTATGCTGCGCTGGTTTTTTACTGGACTGAGCTGGAACGCCAGGTTAGAATTGAGGGGAGGGTTTCTAAAACGTCACCCCAGGTAAGCAATAGATATTTTAGAGCCCGGCCGGAGGGAAGTAAAATTGGTGCCTGGGCCTCGCCTCAGAGCAGTGTTATTCCGGGTAGAAAATACTTGGAGCACTTAAAGTCCGATTTTGAGGAAGAATTTAAGAGTAAAACCATTGTACGGCCAGAAAATTGGGGTGGGTATATTCTAAAACCAACTCTTTTCGAATTTTGGCAGGGGAGGCCGGATCGGCTTCACGATCGGATACAGTATTCCTACATCAACGAAAAATGGATTATTGAGCGATTAGCTCCCTGAAGGGTTGCCCTTTTTGCTGGCAGCGTTTTTTTCCCCGAGTAACTTGTTTATTTTTAGGTATAGTACATCAGAATCAATGGGTTTGGTAATATAATCGTCGCAGCCGCTGGCTATGCTTTTATTCAATTCCGACTGTAAGGCATAGGATGTTTGTGCAATGATGGGCAAATTGGGATGAACTTTTTTAAACTCCGAGGCCAGGGAGTATCCGTCGGAATCGGGTAATCTTATGTCGAGCAAAACTAGGTCGATAGTTTTTTCCTGCCGGAATTTTTTCTTTGCCTCCTTGGCGTTCGAAGCAAATATTATTCTCGCCTCAACTCTTTCCAGAATCCTTTCGAAGTATAGGCGTATGTCCTTTGTATTTTCAACAACCAGAATGGTTTTCCCTTTTAGCGAGGGGTTTCCATCCTGTTGCGGTGGGCCCACTTGTTCTTTTCTTGTCCTTTCGCCAGCTTCATCTATTTCGTATGGAACGGTAAAGTAGAATTCCGATCCTTCGCCAACCTGACTCTCAACCCAGATATGCCCATTCAGCAACTCGGCCAAACCTTTCGATATAGCCAAACCAAGGCCAGATCCACCGTACAGGCGGGAGTGCGAGTCGTCGGCCTGCCGGAAACGGTCGAATATTAAAAGTTGATTTTCGGGTAATATGCCAATCCCTGTATCTTTTACATACAGCTGCACCCTTGGTAAATAATCATCAATAATAACCGTGTATCCAAATTTGATTTTCCCGTTTGGGGTAAACTTAATAGCGTTGCTGAGCAGGTTGGTTAAGATTTGCCTTACCCGTGTAACATCGGAAAAAATTTCGAATGGGGATGGATTGGCCATCTCCGGTTTTAGCAGGAGTGTTTTGGATGAACTTTTGGATTTTAGCTGGGTAGAAAAAACAACGTACAGCTCCTCCATAAGATGATTTAGATCGAAGTTTTCCTTGTTCAGTCGCAGCTGGTTCGACTGTATTTTCGAAATGTCAATAATATCCTCTATTAACGAAAGCAGCTGGTTGCCGCTGTTTTGGATTAGCTCAAGGTATTGTTTCCCCTGTTCAGAAAGATGCTCGTCGGATTTAATAAGTTGTATAAAACCGAGGACGGCATTCATAGGAGAGCGTATTTCGTGGCTCATGTTGGAGAGGAATGCTGTTTTAAGCTTATCCGATTCTTCTGCTTTTTCTTTTGCCCTAATTAATTCCCGCTCGGTTCTTTTAAGTTCAGAAATATCGTTGGCAATGCCAACCATGGCTATGGGCTTCCCGTTTAAATCATAAACGCTCGATGTTGAAAGGTAAATGGGAAAAATGGAGCCATCTTTTTTTACATTTATAAGTTCACCCTGCCATCCGGTTTTAATTGTTTGCTCAAGTATATGCTGCCCAATTTCCTCCTCGGTACCGGGAGGCCTGAGTAGCGATGTATTTTTACCTATAATTTCATCGTAGGAATAGCCGTAAGTTTGAATAAAGGCTGGGTTTACAAAGGTAAAGTTGTTATCCAGGTCCGTTATGGAAATGCTGTCGTGAACGTTTAGCACTACCTGGGCCAGCATCCTTAAGTCCTCCTCAATTTTTTTCCGTTGGGAGATGTCCCTCTGTAGAACCAAGAAAATATCATTGCCGGTGGGTACGATCCTCGATTCAAAGTGATAGGTTTGGCTTTTCACCTTAATTTGATACTCAAATATTTGTATAGTATTGGTATTCTTGCAATTTTTTGTTGCGTCGATAAATTTTTGAAAAATGTCTGGTGGTAAAATTTTCGATATTGATTTACCGATCATTTTAGTTGCGAGTTCCGGAATTTCTGCCTTATTCGATCGAACAAGGTCAAGCAGTATGCCGCTACTTGATATTTTGTATAGCTCGTCGGGGATGGCACTTACCGTTATCCTGAATTTCTCTTCGCTTTCCCTCAGTGAGTCCATGGCGAGCTTTCTGTCGGTAATATCGTTCATTACGCCATCGATGTACTGGATATCGTTTGTTGAATTGTATGCTACAATTGCATAATTTTGCACCCAAATTTGCAGCCCATCTGCTGTATGCATGGGAATATCTTCTTGGTGATGGCTGCAATTTGTGGTTACTTCTACGATTCTGGCAAGAAATGAATCGTCTGAGAATTCGCTAATATTTTTGCCCAACAGATCATTGGGGGATGAAAGCTTAAAAATCCTTGCAAGGGCAGGGTTGGAGTAAATAATTTCGCCTTTTGGCGATAACCTGTAAATCCCCACCGGAATTTGTTCAGTCAGCGATCGGTATTTTTCCTCGCTTTCCAGGAGTATGGCTTCGGCATTTTTTCGTTCGGAAATATCGCGCGACATGGCTAGAATTACCTGTAAGCCAAAGTAGTTACCTTTACTCAATACAACTTCGCTGGGAAAAATATCGCCGCTTTTTTTCCTGCTCCATACTTCAAGTACCTGATTTTGCCCCTGATAGGCGAGATCAATTTTTTGCTTGAAGTCCTGAATATCCCCCAATTCTGCGGCAATGAGCTCCAATGGAGTAAGGCCAACGATTTCCTGTTTTGTATAGCCATACATTTTTTGCCCGTTGATATTAATATCGAGCAAAACCCCGCTGGGGTCGAGAATATAAATTGCTTCACTAGAATTGTCGAATAATCCACGGTAGCTTTCCTCGCTATCGCGAAGGGCTTTTTCAACCCCCTTCCGAATGCTTACATCACGAATAAATACGAGTGTAATTGAATCCCCGTTTAGACTGGTAGTATTAACATTAAACTCCACATACAAGGGCTGATTGCTGGCGTCAATAAGCGTTGTTTCGAATATCGATGGTTCATTCAAAACGATTCTGCCGTGCTCTAGCTTACGCGAGATTCTTTCGCGTTCGGTAGGGTGCAGAAAAATGTGTAGCGGTTTTCCAATAAAGTCCTCGTTACTTACCGATAACATTTCCATAATTCGAGGATTTCCGTATGTTAGGATGCCATTCTTTGTGTATAGAATTCCATCGTTGGAGCGTTCTACAAGCACCTGGTATTTTCCCATCGATTCAACCAGGGCTTCTTCGGCTTGCTTGGCCCTTGTTATGTCGGTGGAAACAACCATTATTCCATAATTTCCATCGGGCAGTATTACCCGGGTTTCGTGAAGCTGGACAAAACGTCTGCTTCTGTCTTTTCTAACATTGTAAACCTCCGATATTAGTGTTTCGCCGTCAAGTAATTTTTTTATGTTGACATCAACCTGCCATTTTATGTCGGGGAGAACCAGATCATGGAAACGCATTGCTATGAGTTCTTCCGGCGTATAGCCAAGAATTGTTCCTGCCGCATTATTGGTGTATATAATATTACCATGGCTGTCGCCCAGTAGTATTCCATTGGGCGATTGTTCAAAGAGTACACGCCATGCCTGTTCCTCGGACAGTAGTTTCTTTAACCGGATGTGATTGAAACTTTTATTGACGTTGGAAAGTGTAGTGGCAAGACTTTGCTTACGCTTAAGGTTGGTAAGTTCAATCATCAGCTCCAGTTCACGGGCAGTAAACTCCGGATCAATAAAGTTTGATTTACAGATCACCTCAAAATCGTCGAACTCATTGGTATAAATACCGTTGGTATAGTAAAGGAACGGCTTATCGGGGTACCTTTTGGACAGATCTATAATCCACGCTTTCTGTTTAGCCGCATTTATCCCAACAATTGCAACGTTAAATGCAGGAAAGTCAATGTCCGGCGTCAAATTATCGATAGTAATGCAAAAATAGTCCAGCTTCTCTAATTCTGCCTGAAATTTGAGAATTGGTAGAATATCATTAACCAGCAATAATGCCACTTTGGCGGCCATGGGGAATGCTATTTATGCTGGTAATTTAACCTATTTTTTTAAAATCAAGGTAAAGTTTGCAATAAAACTATGGGAGTTACCTTATTATCACAACCTAAAATAGTTTTGACATTCGCCGAAAAACAACGAGGAGATAAGAAGAGCCCCAGCAACCTTAAGTTTAACGGGGCTACGTAAAGGTTGGTAATTAAATATATTTAACTTGAAGTTAATAAAGATTAAATGCTGCGCGTAATTACTATGCAATGTGTAAATACTGCTCTACTAATTTTATGATTTCTTCGGTTTTCCCGAATATTCTTTCACTTAATCCCTTATCGTTGAATGATTTTAGGCCATTAATTCTGGCATCAATCAGTCCTTTGGGGAAAATCCCGTCGGCTTCGAAAACATTACGTTTTTGTTCAAGCACCTCGGCCGATTCGTAGCATGAGGCAGGTAGCCGCTTCAGCGATGCCAGCCGTTCTTTAAATTCAGGACGGAATATGTTTACATCTACATATAACTTTTCAGCGCGTTCGAGCGAGTCAGAACGCCGGAGACCGTTGAGCGAGGCAATTATTAATCCTGCCACGGTTAGGTATGGGTTGGCAGAACCATCGGCAACGCGGAACTCAAAGGTTTGCTTGCTTACCTGCGGTGCCTGGCAGGAGCAATCAGCCGGGTTGGCGTGGTTAACCATGCCCTGGGCACCGGTCCATCCAAGCGGAACCCTGATTACTACGGAGCGGTTTCTATCGCCCCAGCAGATGCTGGTTGGCGCTTCCTGGTGGGGAACAAGCCGTAGGTATGAAGTTGGAATTGTGTTGCCAAAAGCAGTAAGAGCATCGGCGGAGTCAAGAATTCCTGCAATCATTTTACGGGCAATGGGGCTGAG
>JBFXEO010000037.1:0-17137 GCA_050180015.1 Bacteroidales bacterium
CAATATAAACTCAAAAATGCAGGAGTATGCCGAGGCATCGCTCAAAAATCATCTGAAAAACGATTTGCAGCCCACGCTCGAAGGTGAAATAAAAGCAAGGGGCGGAAAATTATTTTCATCGAAAATCACCCCGGAACAAGCCGACGATATAATTTTCTCCGCAATGAGGCAAACCGAAAGGTATCGTATTCTAAGGAATGGTGGGGCATCGAAGGATAGTATTTACGCAAATTTCAACACAAAGGTACCAATGACCGTGTTTACCTGGAACGGGGAACGCGATACCGTTATGACTCCATTAGATTCAATAAAGCACTATAAAAAATTCCTTCGCTCAAGTTTTATGGCGATGGATCCACACAACGGTCATATAAAGGCTTATACAGGAGGTCCCGATTTCCGGCACTTTAAGTACGATATGGTTAAACAGGGAAAACGACAGGTTGGATCGACCATAAAACCGTTCCTATACACATTGGCCATGCAGGAGGGGTATTCTCCCTGTCTTGAAGTTCCCAACGTTCCGCAAACCTTTATTGTGGGCGATTCTACATGGACTCCAAAAAACTCTGGAAATTCAAAGTACGATGGCAAAATGGTAACCCTTAAGTGGGGTTTAGCCAACTCTGTCAACAATATCTCAGCCTGGGTTATGAAACAGTTTACTCCCGAAGCTGTTGTTGAAATGATAAAACAGCTGGGCATTCATAGTAGAATTGACCCTGTTTACTCCATTTTCCTTGGTACCTTTGAGTTCAACCTTTACGAAATGGTTGGTGCTTACGGAACTTTTGCCAACAAGGGAGTTCATGTTGAACCAATGTTCGTAACCCGGATCGAGGATAGAAATGGCAACGTTTTGGCGCAATTCAACACTACTAAAACTGAAGCAATTAGCGATCAAACTGCATTCTTAATGATTAACCTGCTTGAGGCTGTTGTAAACCAAGGAACTGGCGTACGACTACGGTATAAATATAACCTTCCCGGGCATATTGCCGGTAAAACCGGGACAACCCAAAACCATTCCGATGGTTGGTTTATGGGAATTACCCCAAATCTAGTTGTAGGTGTTTGGACTGGTGCCGAGGATAGAGCCGTTCACTTCGACAATATAACCATGGGGCAAGGTGCAAGCATGGCATTGCCAATTTTTGCAACATTTCTTCAGAAAGTATATGCAAATCCGTCGTTAGGCATTTCGCCCGAAGATGACTGGGATAGGCCGGTGTTGCAGAAATATCTCAATATAAACTGCGATAAAAAGTTCGACGATGAAATAAATGAAATAGAGCTCTACTAACGGTTTAGCCCGGGAACAGATTCAATCAGATTTTTTGTATACAAGCTTTGGGGCCTGTCGAAAATTACATTCACAAGCCCTAATTCTACAATATTGCCATGCTGCAAAACAATAACCCTATTGCAGGTATGGCGCACAACACCCAAATCGTGCGAAATGAATAGGTACGTAAGGTTGAATTCCTTTTTTAACTCATTAAGCAGATCTAGAATTTGAGCCTGTGTGGCCACGTCGAGCGCAGAGATTATTTCGTCGCAAATGAGCACTTGGGGTTGAAGCGTTAACGCACGGGCAATAACAATTCTTTGGCGCTGCCCGCCGGAAAACTCATGTGGATAACGGTAAAAACTGCTCCCGGGAAGTTTTACTCTATCCAAAAGGTCCAGCACTATTTGCTTTGCTTCCTGCGTTTTTTGAACGATCCCGTGATATAGCATTGGCTCCATAAGTGCCCGCCCAACGGTCAAGCGCGGATTTAACGATGAGTAAGGATCCTGAAAAATTAGCTGAACTTCGCGTCGAAAATTCCGCAACTCACCGCCAGTAAAAACATCAATGGATTTACCATTATAGGCTATATTTCCCGCTTGTTTTTTTATCAGCTTTAGAATTGACCGGCCTATAGTGCTTTTGCCCGAACCCGATTCGCCAACAAGTCCAAGCGTTTCGCCTTCGAGTAAACTGAAACTCACCTTATTAACCGCCACAAATTTGTTCGAAAGTTTCTTGAAAAGCCAACTATACTTGCCATACTCTACCTCTAAATCTGTTACAGAAAATATCTGCGGAGAGCTATGTTCCTGTTCATTCTGACGATTTGGACTATTCAATTTTTTTCGAAAGTCAATTAGTGATTTTGTGTAGGGATGATTTGGCTTGTTAAAAACCTCTTCCGCAATTCCGCGCTCCACAATTTCACCATGCTTCATTACGATTACGCTGTCAGCAACTTCTTCAACTACGCTTAAATCGTGTGAAATAAAAATAATGCCCATGGAGTATCGCCTCCTAATCTCTTTCAGTAAAGCCAAAATGCTTTTTTGCACCGTGACATCAAGTGCTGTAGTAGGTTCATCGGCAATAAGCAATTTTGGATTGCCCGCAAGGGCAATGGCTATCATAACCCGTTGCTTTTGTCCACCGCTAAGCTGATGCGGATAACTCTTGTAAATTTTACCAGGATCGGGCAACTGCATCTCTGAGAGCAACTCCATACATCGATTCTCGGCAGCCTTACCCTTCAAACCAGAATTCAGCTCAACCGCTTCAAGCAGCTGTTTGCCACACCGCATCGATGGATTCAACGATGTATGTGGCTCCTGAAAGATCATCGCAATATCTTTTCCTCGCAATTGACGATGCTCCTCGTGGGGTAGGTTAGCCAAATCTACGGAACAATCCTTTGATTTTGAGAATACTACGGAACCATTGGTAACTTTTGCATTTAAGGGTAACAAGCCCATCACGCACAGGGCCGATATGGATTTCCCGGAGCCAGACTCCCCGACAATGCCAAGAATTTCACCTGAATTCAGGTGAAAGCTGATTCCCTTTAGCACCTCGTTATTACCAAAAGCAACTGTTAGGTTCTCGGCCTGCAGCATTAAAGCGATGTGTTTGAATACTGGTTATTTAATATTGCCTCACCCATCAGGTAACCATGTGCCGTTGCATATATTATGGAACGCGTTGCCCCCGAGCAATCGCCAATAAACTTGAGATTTGGATTCGAGAGATTATTAAGCCTGTTGGAGTAAAACTTAATTTCTGGAGCATATACCAAGTTATCGTTATTGGCAATACCGGGAATAACGGTATCGAGGTTTTCAATAAAATCGATAATACTCTCAATTATCCGACGAGGAAATGCAAGGTTAACATCACCAAGAATAAATTTATCATTTTCTAACGTGGGGATAACGCGGTAGAGATTCTTTGTCCGTTTCGATTCCTTAAAATGGCTATAGGTTTGTAGGATAACCTTTCCCTCGCCAGCCAACAAGTTCGACAGTTTTGCAATGTAAGATCCATAGCCAATAGGATCCTTAAATGGCTCAGTTAAAACAAGGGATGCTAAAATGGCAAAGTTTGTGTTGGTACTCTTCTCGCGCATCTTGGCATGACCATTCACAGTGGTAAAATCACCGTAATTTTCGGTAACCACAAATCCAGAAGGATTATTACAGAATGTACGAACCATATAACCCGTACGGCTTTTGTATTTCACCTTAAACTCGTACATCTCCTTATTCAGCTCCTCTACAATGTGGTTTGGTACCTCGTAACGGATACCCAAATCAACCTTTGTGTTATTTTGAACAAGCGATGCATTCTCTCCTATTAGCTTATTTATGAGCTTATGTCCGCTTCGGCCAACGGCAACAACAACCCGATCAAAGTAGTCGGAGCTATTAATTACAACACCCCCACTGTTGGGCTCAACACTGGTTATTTCTGAATCAAAGTGAAAATGGATGTTCGATGATTTTCCAAACATCGCATAAATATTGAAAAGCACTTCTTTTAGCTGGTCGGTTCCGATATGGAAGAATTCCGATGAAATTGGCATAAAGCCCTTTTCGTAGAATTGCCTGTAATAGGTCTGCGTGCTGAACGACTTGCCCGTTTCAACGTGCTTTCGCTCAGTAAAGTTGATGTAGAAGTCAACCAGCTTACGTTGCAGAATTGGGTCGATAAAAATTTCCCCGCCCATCTCGGTGGAAACAAACAATTTTCCATCGGCCCTTATGCCTGAAATGCTTGACGAGTAAATATCGGGGCTTTTCTCGAACACATGAATTTCGTGCTCGGTATCCTTCATTCGTTCAAGCAAGCCAATTGCTGCTGCACCAAATCCTACTACTGCTATTTTCATACATTTAGATTAAAGATATTAGACACAAGGCATCAGAAAAATTCAGCAATTGTCATCTTGAGCAAAACAATATTCACCACGCACAGTAAAAAACCCGACCGAATTGTTCAGTAATATTACTAATTTTTACAGGAAAAAGATATTCGCGTGTTGGTAACTATTGCTGTTCTGGTTTTTCCCGGCCTATTGACCCAAAGGGGGCAGGACAGTCTAACGATCTGGCCGAAATTTTACCCCCTTTTCTGGAAAGGAATTCGGCCCTAAGCATTAAAATTATCAACACGGCAACACAAATAATAGCCCGAACAGAGTAAATTGTCGCTAAAATTCCTTTGCTAGAAAGTAAAGATATGGCTGGCGTTAACATCATTATAATCCAAACAGAAAAGGGCTCCGTATTCTCTTTTGCCTCCAAAAGCCTTTTTACAACCGGAAAATACGAAATAACCATTATTCCCTGAATGCAGATATTTGTGATAGTATGGTTTTTAGTGATAATCCAGAATAGTACAATCAGCAGCACGGCAACCAAACATCCGGTATCGAACTTTGTGAGCTTTGAGCTATTATCGCCCCAGATGAAAATTGCTAGGGCAACCGTGGATACATAAATAATGTCCGTTGTATTAAGGATGTTATCCAAAAAACCGTGATCCCCTTCAGCCATATAGGTTATCAGGCTCATTCCTACAGCAATTGTAAAGAATAGCCACATTGCCAGGGCCGGTTTAATTTCTTTCCGGTAAAGCAACCAACAGTATCGAACTAAAATAAAGAGATTAAGCGCACTAACCGTGTAAATGGAAATTTCTCGCATAAAACAAACTCGTTAAAAGTTAAACGTTAAAGGGGTTTCGATTCACGACTAACGTTTAACGCTTCACCTAATCATTAATTACTCTTACCGAAAATCGACTTTACCAACTCCTCAATTCTCCCAATGGGAATAATCTTGGTATCGCCACGGTTCAAATCAATTCCCTTGATATTGTACTTCGATACAAAAATTCTATTCATCCCCAATTTCTTGGCCTCTGCAATTCGCTGGTCGAGCCTGTTTACCGGACGAATTTCTCCCGAAAGGCCTACTTCGGCTGCAAAACAGGTTGTTCCGGGTATTGGGGTGTCAAATGTTGATGATAGTATCGCAGAAATCACCGCTAAATCAATGGCCGGATCGTTTACCTTCAATCCTCCGGCAATATTCAGGAAAACGTCCTTTGTTGCCAATCGAAATCCCGCCCTACGCTCAAGCACTGCAAGTAGCATATTCAAGCGGCGGGAGTCGAACCCGGTTGTCGATCGTTGGGGCGTGCCGTAAACGGCAGAGCTAACCAACGCCTGGGTTTCAATCAGGAATGGCCTTGCCCCATCAATGGTGGCAGCAATGCAAACGCCGCTTAGCATTTCATCGCGATGGGAAAGTAAAATCTCCGACGGATTGGTAACCTCGGCCAAGCCAGAATTCCGCATCTCAAAAATGCCTATCTCCGAAGTGGAACCAAATCTATTCTTTGCAGAACGGAGTATTCTGTAAAGATAGTTTTGATCGCCCTCGAATTGCAGCACAACATCAACAATATGCTCCAGTACCTTGGGGCCGGCAATACTTCCATCCTTGGTGATATGGCCAATTAGAATGATTGGAGTTCCAACGGTTTTGGCGTAACGTAAAAGTGCCGCAGCGGTTTCGCGTACCTGTGAAACACTTCCCGGCGGCGATTCAATAGTGTCGGAGTACAGCGTTTGTATGGAGTCAATTACTATTAAATCGGGTGTAATATTTTCCGCCTGAGTAAGGATGTTCTCCAGCAATGTTTCGTTAAGAATTAAACAGGTCTGATTCTTCGAGTTAATCCTATCGGCTCTAAGTTTAACTTGCCTTGCGCTCTCCTCCCCTGAAATGTAGAGTACCTTTAAATTATCGAGACCTAAAGCAACCTGAAGGGCCAGTGTCGATTTTCCAATACCCGGCTCTCCTCCCAGTAGAACTATAGAGCCAGGAACTATACCTCCACCCAGAATTCTGTTCAATTCTCCCATTCGGGTATCAATCCTGCGCTCATTGCTCGACTCAATCTCGTTCAGGGGTTTTGGAACAGCATTTCGGGAAACATTCACCAAACCTGGCCGAGAGGCCGTTTCCTTTGTAATACGTTCCTCAACATACGTATTCCACTCGCCACAAGCCGGACATTTGCCAAGCCATTTTACCGCCTCAGCCCCACAATTCTGACAAACATAAACACTTCGGGTTTTCGCCATTGAATAGATTTTTGCACGCCTATGCAAACATACGCATTATTTTGATGAAGCGCGACGGACGGTATTAACCGCTCAAAAAATGTTTGGTGAAAATAATAGCAATCGCTATTCTGGCTGAATATCGTTGCTAATTTTTGATGCCGTTACCCTGTACTTTACGTAAAGGTATGCCATGGCAATTAACCCGCCTAGAATTAAAAGCAGCGTTTGCGATTCGTGAGAAACTACGGCGAATATTAATCCGTCGTCATAAGTAACCCCAAATATTCCCAGGGCGACTGCCGTAATTATATGAAATGCGCCAAATCCTCCCTGTACGGGAACGGTCATTCCAAACGAACCGATTACCATAACGAATAACCCTTCCCATATATTTAGGCCCGATGTGATGGGTGTGCAGAACAGGAGCAGCCAGGTCATTATCCAGTAAAAAAACCATATCAATACAGAAAAAATAATGAATTGGGGTAACCGGTGCGTTCGGGTTATGGACTTTAGCCCATCGATAACGCCATGATATACTGATTTGATTTTTGTGCTAATCCGGCGACCAAACATTTCGCTTTTCACAACATAAAAGAAAAGAATCAAAAATGCGGCTGTTACGGCAAATAAAATTGCCAGCTGATAGCCATGAACCTGCAATGCCTTACTTTTTATAGGTAAAAGTATTCTGTTGAAAATAAAACCACCAAAAATTTCGAAGTTAACGGCAATTACCGCGATAGTTGAAATCAGCAGCATCAACAAATCCATTGCCCGTTCAACAACAACGGTGCCAACCAGCGATTCAAACTTAATTCCATCGGTTTTGCGGATACTACCACACTTGGCAACCTCGCCTATGCGCGGAAAGGCAATGTTGGCGAAATATCCTATCATCACCGCACTTAACAAATTCAAAAAGGATGGTTTTTTCCCCAATGGTTCAATTAGTATGCCCCAGCGAATTGCCCTAAAGATGTGTGCCAGCAATGCGGCTAATAACGACAAACCCACCCAAAGATAGTTTACATCGCGGAAACCCTCAGCTAAATGGTTATAATCAACACTCCTGAATGCGTAATAGAGTAGGAGTGCTGCAAGCGCAAAAAAAATGGTAAAATTTATAGCTCTGCTTATCCTTTTTTTCAAAGCGGAAAAGAATTATACAAGTTTGTTGGTAGATGTGTCAGGGAAAATTACGAATGGCTTAAATGATTTGGCCTCTTCGATGTCCATCGTGGCATACGATATAATAATAACAACGTCACCAACAACACATTTCCGGGCTGCCGGACCGTTTAGGCAAATTTGACCAGACCCACGCTCTCCTTTAATAACATAGGTTTCCAACCTCTCCCCGTTGTTTATATTTACAATTTGAACTTTTTCGTTCTCAATAAGATTGGCTGCATCCATTAAATCCTCATCAATGGTAATGCTGCCAATGTAGTTTAAATTTGCCTCGGTTACTGTTACCCTGTGTATTTTTGATTTTACTACCTCTACAAACATCGCCTTTACTGCGTTATTTAACTGTTTCCTTGAAAATAATATTGTCAATTAACCGTATTTCCCCCGCCCTTACCGCAATACATCCAACTATTTGCGCGGCATCATCCCAGCTATTTATCGGCTCTAGGGTAATGGCATTTGAAAGTTCAAAGTATTCAACGCTTAAATTAGGATCGCCATTAATCGTATTTTCAACCCAGCCAGTCAAATTTTTTACGGTCGTACTGTTCATTTTGTTTCGGGCCTCCTGGAGTGTTCTTGCAATAAGCGGAGCACTTTCCCGTTTTTCGGGAGTAAGCAGCATATTCCTGCTGCTCATTGCCAGCCCATCGTTTTCCCGTAAAGTCGGACACGGTACTATTTCAATACCATAGTTAAGCATTTGAACCATTTTTCTAATTACGGCCAACTGCTGAAAATCTTTCTGTCCAAAGTATGCCCTGTCTGGCTGCACAATATCAAAAAATCTACTAACAACCTGGGCAACACCATTAAAATGACCCGGCCGGTGCTTTCCTTCCATTACCTTATCGAGTACGCCAAAATCAAACTCCCTTGTGTCCGGTTCCGGGTATATCTCCTTTTCCGATGGCATAAAAATATACTGTACTCCGGCTTTTTCCAGCTGGGCAATATCTTTTTCGGGGGTTCGGGGATACCTATCGAGATCCTTTTTATCGTTGAATTGGGTGGGGTTAACAAATATGCTTACAGCAACAATGTCGTTTTCTTTTATCGCCCGGCTCACCAGGGAAATGTGTCCATCATGCAAGGCTCCCATGGTTGGAACAAAGCCAATAAACCGCCCGGAATTTTTTGCCTCCCGGAGATATCCTTTTAGTTCCTCAACAGTTTTTACAATTCTTGCCATAATCCCTTTTTGCTTTGAGGTTACAAAGGTTATAAAAATCTGAAACAATTTAACAAATCAGCGCAAATTGATGTTCAAAAACATGGTAAAAATAGGGTGAGTTGAAAATCAATGAGAAAGCCATTGAACAAAGTGAGATTTTTTTTATACTTTTGCAGATGGATTGGGAATAGCCCGGATTCGAAAATTTTTCGAATGTCCGGGTTTTATGCCAATGATGCTATGCAAATCTCGATCGTTGGCTAAAAGAACTTGTACGATGATAATTTTGTATTAATGCAGCTTGCGAGGTTATAGGGTATTAAATTAGAAGGTAAACTTAATAAGGTAAATCTAGTGAAAAGCACCAAGGTATTGTTTATCTCGCAGGAAATAACTCCATATTTGCCCGAAAGCGAGATTTCGAAAATTGGGCGGTATCTACCCCAGGGAATCCAGGAACGAGGTAAGGAAATTCGTACATTTATGCCCCGTTTCGGATGCGTAAATGAACGAAGAAACCAGCTGCACGAGGTTATCCGTTTGTCGGGAATGAACCTTGTGATTGACGATACCGATCACCCCCTAATAATAAAAGTTGCATCAATTCAAAGCGCCCGAATGCAGGTTTACTTTATTGATAACGACGATTACTTCCAAAGAAAATTTATACTCACCAACGAAAACAACGAATCCTTTGCCGACAACGATGAACGTTCCATTTTTTTCAGCAAAGGAGTGCTGGAAACTGTAAAAAAATTACGTTGGTCACCCGATATTATCCATTGTCACGGCTGGCTTACGGCTTTTGCCCCAATCATGATAAAAAAGGCCTATGCCGATGACCCCCTGTTCGCCAAATCGAAGATTATCTACTCAGTTTACGACGATGCGTTTGGCACATCGCTTGACACCAACGTCCGAAAAAAAATAATTATGGACGGTATTTCCAAAAAAGATGTGGAAATTTTAAAGGATCCGTCTTACATCAACATTAGTAAGCTGGCCATAAATTACTCCGACGGTATAATCTTAGGAAGCGACGTAATTAATGAAGAGCTTATGGCCTACATCACTTCATTAAAAAAAACAACCCTTAACTATCAAGATGAAGAAAAATACATTGATGCATACAACGATTTTTACGATACTGTTTTGAATTACACGGAAACCAGAAAAAAAAATTAAATCCATCGATGTGTACCGCCCCAAAATATATGCGTTTAAACAATGCTGGCGAGGTATTAATTGAAATTAAATGAACTTGTATAATGTGTGGAATAGTAGGATATATTGGATACAGGCAAGCTTACCCCGTAATTATTAACGGACTAAAACGACTTGAATACAGAGGCTACGACTCTGCCGGCGTTTTCGTTATGGGCAAACACCCATACATGGCCAAATGTAAGGGGAAAGTTGCCGATCTGGAAAATTTTATAGGAACAAATCCTGTTACAGGAACAATAGGAATTGGCCATACCCGATGGGCAACACACGGCGAACCCAACGATGTAAACGCACATCCACACGAATCAATGAACGGAAAGTTCATTGTTATCCATAACGGCATCATCGAAAACTATAGCAATCTAAAGTGTAAACTCGAAAAACGGGGATACTCTTTTAAATCTGAAACCGATACTGAAGTTCTTGTTAACCTAATAGAGTACATTTATCTTAAGGGAAATGTATCCGCCGAAATTGCCGTACGGCTAGCTTTAACAAAAGTAGTAGGAGCCTACGGTATTGTAGTAATAAACAAGGATGAACCCAACACTCTTATTGCTGCCCGAAAGGGTAGCCCGCTCGTTGTTGGTGTTGGCGAGGGTGAATATTTTGTTGCATCCGATGCAACCCCCATAGTAGAATATACAAATAGTGTTATTTTTTTAAATGATAACGATGTAGCTATTCTGCGCAGGGATGAAATGATTCTTAAAACAATTTACAACGAATCGCTAGAACCCAACGTCCAAACTCTCGATCTGGATATAGAGGCAATCGAAAAAAGCGGCTTCGAACATTTTATGCTCAAAGAAATTTTTGAACAGCCGCGGAGTATTCACGACACCTTTAGGGGCCGGGTTTCATTATCGCCTCCCGATATCCATCTTGGCGGTTTATATAACGTAATTCCCAACCTTATTGAAGCCAAGCGAATACTATTAATCGGTTGTGGAACATCGTGGCATGCCGCCCTTGTTGGTGAATACTTGCTGGAAGACCTGGCCCGAGTCCCGGTTGAAGTAGAATACGCCTCTGAATTCCGATACCGAAACCCCATTATAAACAAGGACGATATAGTCATTGCCATTAGCCAGAGCGGGGAAACTGCCGATACCCTTGCTGCCATTCGTATGGCAAAACAAGCAGGCGCACTGGTACTTGGTATCTGCAATGTTGTTGGTTCCAGTATTCCCCGGGAAACACACGCCGGGGTATATACCCATGCCGGCCCAGAAATTGGTGTTGCCTCTACCAAGGCATTTACAGCGCAGGTCACCGTACTCATAATGATGGCGATCCTTCTTGGCCGGAAAAGAGGTATTCTTAGCGACGAAAAGTTCAACGATTTAATCACCGATATTTCCCTGGTTCCCGATAAGATTGATAGAATACTGCAGTCAGAACCAACCGTTCAGCGTATTGCAGAAAGATTTATGGACGTAAGAAATTTCATTTACCTGGGACGTGGTTACTATTTTCCCGTTGCCCTTGAAGGTGCTTTAAAATTAAAGGAAATTTCCTATATACATGCCGAAGGTTATCCTGCAGCAGAAATGAAGCATGGGCCAATTGCCCTTATAGACGATACCATGCCCGTTGTTGTGATTGCCACGAAGGATAATAGCTACGAAAAAATTGTTAGCAACATTCAAGAGGTAAAAGCCCGGAAGGGGGTTATAATTGCCATTGTTACCGAAGGTGATACCATCATTAAGCAGATGGCAGATTATGTAATTGAAATTCCCGAGGCAAGCGAGGTCGTTGGAGCATTGCTTTCTGTTGTTCCCCTGCAGTTGTTGGCTTACCATATTGCATTGCTGCGCGGATGCAATGTAGATCAACCAAGAAATCTTGCCAAATCTGTAACGGTGGAGTAAAACAAAATTAATCGGGGCCCCAGGCCCATTAACCTATCTATTTTTATACTGTTGCTCGTAATACTTAATGTATTGCCCCGATGCAACTTCATTTAACCAATTTTCATTGTTAAGGTACCAGTCAACCGTTTGCTCCAAACCCTGCTCAAACCGAAGACTCGGTCCCCAGCCCAACCTGCTTTGTATCTTCGATGAATCTATGGCGTACCGCAAATCATGGCCTGCCCGATCTTTTACAAAGGTTATTAGCTGCTCCGACTCCCCGTCCTCTCTGCCCAACTTGTTATCCATAATTTTACAAAGCAGACGAATAAGGTCAATGTTTTTCCATTCGTTATTGCCACCAATATTGTACGTTTCGCCTGGGTTTGCACGATGAAAAATCAAATCGATGGCCGCCGCATGATCCTCAACATACAACCAATCGCGGATATTCTCTCCCCTTCCGTAAACCGGAATCAATTTTTTATGTTTAATATTGTTAATGGCTAGCGGTATCAACTTTTCGGGAAATTGATTGGGCCCGTAGTTGTTGGAGCAGTTTGAAATAACAACAGGTAGCCCGTAAGTATGATGGTACGCCCGTACCAGATGATCCGATGAGGCTTTTGAGGCAGAGTATGGGCTCCGGGGATCATAGGCCGTTTGCTCTGTAAACAATCCATCTTTCCCCAAGCTGCCATACACTTCATCGGTAGAAATGTGATAAAAAACTTTTCCCTCAAAATTAGAATTCCAGTGCTTACGTGCCGCATTTAAAAGTACAGTGGTTCCCAGTATATTTGTACGAATGAATGCCATGGGATCGGCAATTGACCTATCTACATGGGACTCTGCTGCCAAGTGAATTATTCCGTCGATGCTGAATTTTGCAAAGGCCTCTTCAACCGCTTGTTCATCAGAAATATCGCCCTTGATAAAAAAATAGTTGCTGGATTTTTCAACATCACTAAGATTAGACAAGTTACCCGCGTAGGTTAACGCATCAAAATTAACGATTCGATAATCCGGATAATTTCTTACAAATCGTCGAACTACATGCGAACCAATAAATCCTGCTCCCCCGGTAATAAGTAATGTTTTCCCCATTCCTGTAAATTTTATGCCTATTTCACAACGGGGTAAAGTAAACAAGAATTTTTGAGTTTTTTTTGGTGTAAGAATAAAATAAGGATTAAATTTGCACCCACAACAAAAAACGGTTCGTAGCTCAGCTGGTAGAGCACGTGACTCTTAATCATGGGGTCGAGGGTTCGATCCCCTCCGAACCGACCAGAAGGCCACCATTCAAGGTGGCTTTTTTGTTTATTCCTCTATAATATCACGCTTTTATTGTATCTTTGAAAAAACAGAAGCAATGGAGGTTCAAATTAAAACGTCAACGTTGCTATTCCTTTCCGAGCTTAAGGATAACAACGACCGGGAATGGTTCCAGGAAAACAAGAAAAGATATACCGATTCGGTAGAAAGCTTTAAACATTTTATCAATGCGTTAATTGTTGGCATCCAGGAAATTGACAACTCTTTAGGGTCATTAACACCCGAGGAATGTATATTCAGAATTTACAGGGATGTCAGATTTTCGGCGAACAAAGAACCCTACAAAACAAATTTTGGTGCATACATGGCTCCCGGTGGGCGAAAAAGTCAGCTTGCCGGTTATTACTTTCATGTTGAACCCGGCAGCTCATTTTTATCGGGCGGAATATACATGGCTCCGCCGGAAATTATGCGTAGGGTAAGGGAGGATATTGCTGACTACTCCGAGGAGTTCTTAAAAATTGTTGACGCTAACAATTTTAAAAAGTGTTTTTCTTTCCGCGATGCCGAAAAGTTAAAAAAAATACCAAGGGGTTTTGAGCCGGGCTCAACGGTAGATGAATACCTTAAAATGAAGTATGTTGCCCCCGCCCACCCCCTTGCAGATGATGAAATCACCAGCCCCAGGATGCTGGAAAACTCCTTGAATACTTTTAAAGAGCTATATCCGCTAATACATTTTTTAAACCGGGCTATAAGATAACGCCATTTTTAAACGTATTCCTCTACTTGAATGAAATTAAAGTCCCATAGCGTTTTACTATAAATTCTACAACAAAACATTTCGTAACAATGAAACAGCTGTTCGCCACACTATCAATTCTTCTTGTTTTTTCCTTTAGCTCCACTGCTCAAATGGGTTATGTGCAAGAGGGGAAAGCATCGTTTTACGGTGATGAATTTGAGGGTAGAACCACGGCTTCGGGAGAAAAGTACAGCCATAAAAAAGCAACCTGCGCCCACCTTACAATTCCCTTTGGTGCCCTGGTTAAAATTACCAATCTGGATAACAATGCAACCGCCATTGTGAGGGTAAATGACCGGGGACCTTTTGTAACAGACAGAATTATTGATGTAAGCCAATCCGTTGCACAGCGACTGGGTATGCTAGAAAAAGGTATTGTCAATGTAAAAATTGAAGTTATCGACAGCAATGGAATTGGTGTTCAAAAAAATGAACCCATAAACCAAAACAATATCGACACATTGAATACCCCGGAAAAGGTGAAGCAAGAAAAACGGGATACCGCCGGTACTGAATCCATACAAACTATCACGTATGACGATAAGAGGTATTCTCCCACAGAGCTTTTCACCGTAAATATTAACCCCGCCGAGCAAAAAGGCTACACCATTCAGGTGGGAAGCTATAAAGAGCTGGCCAACATTTTAAGAATTGCATCGGACGTACAGTCCACATTTAAGAAAGAGGTAAAGTTACAGGTGGCAAGTATTAACGGTGAAAAAATTTATCGCCTAATGGTTGGCTCTTTCAACTCCAGACAGGAAGCGGAAATGTTCAAAGAAAAAGTAGTAAAAATTTACAGGGATTGTTTTGTTGTTGAACTAAGAGATTAGTCCTTTTGTTTTATCTTCCTCCGAATAAATAACCAACTAAAAATTATGAAAAAGGTTCTTGTCCTCTCTCTTTGTGCGCTATTCTCCTTTCCCCTGTTTGCGCAGGACGAAATCCGCAGTACCGGTGTATGGTTAACGCAGTACGGCGACTCAAAGGTAACCATCAGCAAAGATGCGAATGGAAAATTCAACGGTGAAATATCGTGGCTTCGCGAGCCAAACAAAAACGGGCAGCCAAAGGTGGACGATAAAAATCCTGATGCAACGCTGCAATCGCGTCCAGTTATGGGACTACGAATACTTACCGGATTCCGCTACGATAAAAAGGGCAAAGAATGGGTTGATGGAAGAATTTATGATCCAAAGGAAGGAAAAACCTACAAATGCCTGATTTGGTTCGAGGATAACAACTACCAGGAATTACATGTAAAAGGTTATATCGGTTTTTCGCTGATTGGGAAAGAAGTTGTTTGGAAACGCGATAAATAGACGTAATGGGCATCCGTAGGGTGCTTACCGATTTTGTAAATTTGTTTTACCCCAACATTTGCGCAGTTTGCCACAGCGGACTTGTTCGGGGCGAAGAGGTGATTTGCACATCGTGCTTATACCACATTCCGCGGACAAACCACTGGGATTCGGCGGATAATCCCGTTGCAAGAATATTTTGGGGGCGGGTTTACGTTGAAAATGCCTGCTCCTTTTTTTACTTTACCAAGGGTAGCAAGTACCGCAAACTTCTGCATCAACTAAAATATACCGGAAGATCCGATATCGGCGTAAAGCTGGGAGAAGAGTTTGGGAAAGCGCTGAATAGCGCTGAACTTTACAGAAAATTAAACGCAATTATCCCCGTTCCTCTACATCCTAAACGATTAAAACAGCGGGGATACAACCAGGCAGAAATGATTGCCAACGGGTTATCCAAAAGTCTGGGAATTCCTGTGGTTACCGATGTACTCATCAGGAATCGATACACACAAACTCAAACCAAGAAAACCCGGGAAGAACGGGTAAGAAATGTATCAACGGCCTTTTCCGTAATAAACCCGGAAAAAATTAAAAATCAACATATTTTGCTGATTGATGATGTTGTAACCACCGGGGCTACGCTAGAAATTTGTGCGAGTGCCATTCTATCGAACACACAGGCCAAGGTTAGCATTGGTACGCTCGCTTACGCCTCCAGCATGTAACACCCATCAACCCTTCGTCCCCCAGCGGTAATGGTTTACTTCGATACCAGCGGTATCTAAAATCCGATGCACCACCGTTAGCACCAACTCATCAATACTACCCGGTAAACTATAAAACGAGGGACTTGCCGGTAGTATAATTCCTCCGGCGAGAGTTACCGTCCGCATATTTTCTATATGGATCAGGTTGTAAGGCAATTCCCGCGGTACAAGTATCAACTTACGCCGCTCCTTTAGCATTACATCAGCCGCCCGGCCAATCAGATCAATGCTGGTTCCGGTGGCAATTCTTCCCAATGTTCCCATGGTGCAGGGAACCACTATCATGGTACTATAAGCAGCAGAGCCAGAGGCAGCCGGAGAAAACATGTCGGCATTGTTATATTCTATAACCGGTGCAAAAAATTGCCTGACGGGGCCCTGCTCAAACGCCCAAACCTTACGGCCATTCTCCGAAAAAATAAGTGCAATTTCCTCTACCCGTTCCTTTTGACTTTGTAAAAGGTCAATGAGTTTTGCTGCGTATATTGCCCCGCTTGCGCCAGTTACGGCTACAATTATTTTTTGCTTCATTGTTGTAAATTTACTGCCATCTGTTTTACTACAAATTTACGCTGGAATTATTCTACAACATCAAAATATTAAATATTGCCCTAATTTTACCCACAAAATAAATTTATCTACTTTTAGCAAGTAGTATATATACTGTCAACGATTTTTATAAGCCCTGCCATTTTAAAAGTTACATGATGAACCAATTACTGTGGCCATTTAGCAAGGATAACGGATTTTACGCCGAGGCAAATTCAATGAATAAACAGCATGGCATTATAACCTTTCTGGCGTTTATTGGAATATTCATACTTTCAATTTTATCATCGGTACTGCTTAATATTTTATTCAAAAGCGGAAATGTTCATCCCTCCAAAACCACCACAGAGCTGTCCCTTTTTGTATTTTTAATTTTCTGGGTGTGGCTTTACGTTTCAGCGGTTGAAAAAAGAACTTTTAGGTCAATGGGGTTCTTTGGCCGTAAAAATTTCAAAAATTACTTTAACGGTTGGCTAATAGGCCTGTCCCTCACGGTTTTATCCGCATTAACTAATTCAGTGATAACCGGAACATATCCAACTTACTTCACAAATT
>JBFXEO010000038.1:0-16619 GCA_050180015.1 Bacteroidales bacterium
CAATTCAGCAACGTTAGCCAGTACATGAATTTAAGGCGCTCTAATATTGAGTTGACACTGGAAAATGTGGCGTTGAGGAACGAAGTGGAAAAGCTAAAGGGTACACTTGAGGAAAAGGGAACCGTTACCCTGGTCGATAGCTTGCATGGGGCAAAGTATTTATATATTCCGGCCCGTGTGATTCACAACTCTGTGAACAGGCAGCAGAACTATATCACCTTAAACGTGGGACAAAATGATGGGGTAACGCAAGGAATGGGGGTTATATGTGGCAATGGAGTAATTGGGGTTGTAGCGTCGGTTTCAAAAAACTTTTCTACGGCCATATCGTTACTAAATATCAACCTAAAGGTATCGGCAAAGCTTCAGAAATCAGGAATTTTTGGTTCACTGTCGTGGGATGGTTTAAATTACAGGGAGGTTGTGCTGAAAGATATTCCGTTGCACGTTCCCGTTGCTGTTGGCGATTCAGTGGTTACCAGCGGTTTTTCTTCCATTTTTCCCCGAGATATTCCCATGGGAACTGTTGTTAATTTTTACGTGAAGGATGGAAGTTTTTATACGATTCACCTGCAGCTATTGGCCGATTTTAAGCGGCTCGATCATGTTTATGTGGTGAAATCGTTCGATCAGCCCGAAATATCGCAAATTGAAACTACCAACAGCAATGATTAAAGAACTTCCCCGATACCTGATACTCTTTGTTGTTTTGGTGGCCCTACAGCTATTGGTGCTGAATAATATAAACCTTGGAGGCTATATCAACCCGTATATCTACCTGCTTTTTATACTGCTATTGCCCTTTAGCATTCCTGGCTGGTTGCTGTTAGCTATTGGTTTTTTAACCGGATTTACGGTTGATTACTTTATGGGTACCCTGGGATTACACGCTTCGGCAACGCTGGTACTGGCATTCTTCCGCCCTACAGTTCTCTCGCGGTTGAGCTACCGCAACGATATAGATAAATTTGACTCACCGGATATTGTGGGTAGCGGTATGGAATGGTTTGTCCGTTATGTTATAATTATGGTTGCCATTCATCATTTAGCGCTTTTTGGCCTCGAGGTTTTCTCGTTTTACCATTTTTACCTCACGCTGCTTAGGGTATTGCTAAGTACGCTATTCAGCTCATTCTTTATCATAATTTTTGAACTTTTATACTCACGCCGAAAGTAACCCCTCTAACGTGCAGCTAAATATTACAACCGATAAGAAGTTTGTTATTTCAGGGATTATAGTCCTTGTTTTTGTTGTCATAGTTGTAAAGCTCTTTTACATTCAGGTTGTCGATAACTCCTATAAATTTTCTGCCAACAACAACGTTCTCCGGTGTATAATCCAGTATCCAACGCGTGGGCTTATTTTCGACAGGCATGGAGAAATGCTCGTGGCCAACCAGGTGGTTTACGACCTGCTTGTTGTAAAGAATCAGGTAAAACCTTTCGATACCCTGGAGTTCGCATCGATGCTTGGCTTTACTGTCGATCAGGTAAGAGACGCGTTTACCCAGATGAAAAAGCAGAAGGGATACTCGCCCCGGAAATCGGTAGTGCTGTTTAAGCAGCTGTCAGCATCGTCATACGCCCGGTTGCAGGAAATTTTGTACAAGTATCAGGGATTTGAGGTTCAGCCCCGTACCGTAAGAACTTACCCTCGGCGTATCGCCAGTCACCTATTCGGGTATGTAGGCGAGGTGGATGAATCGGTAATTAAACAGCAGCCATACTACCAGCTTGGCGACTACATTGGAATTAGTGGAATTGAGAAATACTACGAGAATGAGCTGCTTGGTACCAAAGGGGTAAACATTTACATGGTTGATGTCCATAACCGAATAAAAGGGCCCTACGAGGATGGGCATTACGACTCCATTGCCAAAGTAGGAAAAAACTTAACCTGTACCATTGATGCCGATTTGCAGGAGTATGGAGAACACCTGATGGTAAATAAAATTGGCAGTATAGTCGCCATTGAGCCCAAAACTGGCGAGGTGCTCGCCATGATATCGAGCCCGTCGTATAACCCGGAACTACTGATTGGTCGCGACAGGGCCGATAATTTCAGGGTACTGCAGCAGGATACACTTAAACCTATATTCAACCGGGCAATTATGGCTCTTTATCCGCCGGGGTCAACTTTTAAGGTGGTTAATGCGCTTATCGGCCTGCAGGAGGGCGTTGTACACCCCGATACACGGTACAGCTGTAACGGCGGTTATACCATTGGTCGTGGTGTGGGATGCCACAACCATCCGTCACCGTTGAACCTGGTACAGTCAATACAGGCTTCCTGTAACACATACTACTGCCATGTTTTTAGGGATATTATTGATAACCGGGAGTATGGTTCGGTGGAGGATGGATTTAACGAGTGGCGGAGGCACGTTGAATCTTTTGGGTATGGCAGTAAGTTGGGTATTGACTTACCCAATGAGCAGAAGGGAATAGTTCCTTCGGTGAATTTCTACAACAAATATTTCCGAAAGGGAGGTTGGAACTCGCTGACAATTATTTCATTATCTATTGGACAGGGTGAGCTGGCTGCCACTCCGTTACAGATGGCCAACTTGGTTTCAACCATTTCCAATAAAGGCCACTACTATACCCCTCATATTGTCAAACAAATAGGGGGCGAAACACAAATGGATCCGCAGCTTCTGGAGAAGCATTTTACCACGATTGATTCTACCTGGTATAAGTATATAATAGAAGGAATGGATATGGCCGTTAACGGTGTCCCCGGTAGCGGAAGCACTGCACGAATTGCTGCTTTGCCCGATGTTAGAATTTGCGGTAAAACGGGAACTTCGCAAAATCCGCATGGCAACGACCATTCCGTGTTTTTTGCTTTTGCCCCCAAGGACGACCCCCAAATTGCCATAGCTGTTTACGTGGAGAATGCTGGCTTTGGTGCCACCTGGGCTGCGCCAAT
Source organism: Bacteroidales bacterium (assembly GCA_050180015.1). Lineage (GTDB taxonomy): Bacteria > Bacteroidota > Bacteroidia > Bacteroidales > Tenuifilaceae > JBFXEO01. Next base: position 2,933 of record JBFXEO010000038.1, read on the forward strand.
TGCGAGTTTAATGATCGAAAAGTATCTTAAAGATTCTATATCTCGTCCCAGCTTAGAAACCTATGTTTTACAGGCAAATTTGCTAGACCGACATGCAAAGAAGAAGTAAAATAGTAAATAATCTTGACTGGACAACCATCTTCATCTATATCATTTTGGTAATGATGGGGTGGATGAATATCTATGCTGCTGTTTACAGCGAGGAGCATAGCAGCATCCTCGACTTTGGCCAGCGGTATGGCAAGCAGCTTATTTGGATTGTGTTTGCCTTTGCTATTGCCGCTACAATAATGCTGAGCAACAGTAGGCTTTACGTTGTTTTTGCGTACTTGATATACGGAATTGTTATAGGATTGCTGCTTGTAACGTTGGTCTCGGGTAAGGTGGTAAATGCGTCAAAGTCCTGGATACAGGTTGGTTCGTTTGGAATACAACCAGCTGAGTTTGCAAAATTAGCTACGGCCCTCGCCCTTGCCAAGTTTATGAGCCCCTACGGATTTAAACTCAATACCCTAACATCGTACATTAAAGTTGGGTTGATAATTGCGGTTCCGGCAGGAATTATACTTCTACAAAACGATACCGGGTCGGCCTTGGTTTTTGGAGCGTTTATCATAATTCTGTACCGCGAGGGGCTTCCCGGCTGGATACTTGCATTTTTGATGTTCCTGGTTGGTCTATTCATAGTAACGCTGGTTTTTAACCCAGTGTCAATACTGATATTCCTATACGCATTTTTCGTATTCATTTTTATTCTTCAAACCCATAGGTATAAGGAGGCATTCCGGCTTACCGCGGGACTTGTGGGTATCGGTGTGCTGATGTACATTTCCTCGGAGATTTTTGATGTTAGGGTAAAGAAATTGTACTTTTTTATTTTGCCAATGGTGGTAGGGTTGGCTGTGGCATTTATTCATGGGCTTATAACCCGCTCCCGTCAGGTACATATCTGGACTGCATTTCTGTCTATGTCAATCCTTTTTTCGCTATCAACCGACTATGTTTTTAAAAACATGCTGGATGTTCACCACCAGAAACGAATTAACGATTTGCTGGGCATCGAGTCGGATCCGCTGGGGTGGGGGTATAATGTAAATCAATCGAAAATTGCCATTGGTTCCGGTGGATTTAGCGGGAAAGGCTACCTGGCCGGAACCCAAACGAAATTCAATTTTGTCCCTGAGCAAAGTACCGATTTTATATTCTGTACGGTAGGTGAGGAGTGGGGCTTTCTGGGTTCGCTGCTTGTGATGGGTATTTTCCTGTACCTTTTAATTAGGTTGATTAGAATAGCGGAGAGGCAACGCGATAGTTTTGCCAGAATTTATGGGTATGGCGTAGTATCAATACTCTTTTTTCATATTGCGGTAAATGTTGGGATGACAGTAGGAATTTTCCCGGTAATTGGCATTCCGCTACCCTTTTTCAGCTACGGGGGCTCTTCGCTATGGGCCTTCACTATTCTGCTGTTTATCCTTCTGAAGTTTGACTCCGATAGGTTTGGGCATTAATTGCCGATAGTGATCTGAAATTTGCTGGTCGATTGGTTTATCAGATCCGAGAAAAGTAACCTGAAATGCAATTTGAAAAGTTCTGCATTGATGTTAAACTGTTCTAGTACATAGCCGGCCTTACCTGGAAGCGATGTGTGGTTGCTCATAATTTCCAGCGCATGGTGTATCCCTTCTTCTGATTTGTAGCTGTATAGCCTATCGCTTTGTATCATAAATGGGAGAAATCGTCTTACCGGCGGGGGCAAAATATGGAAGCGCTGGAGCAGTTGCAGGTAAAATGTTCTGGTAAAATTTTCAAGGTTGCGCTTCGAGTAGTTTTCCCACTCCAGGGCTAAAACATGGTCGAAAAGCACGTCGGTCGCAACACCGGAATATCGCCCTAACCCTGGTTTAAGAATATTGGTACAAATTTTTGTTGATGGATGGCTGTCGGTAAGCGCATCTATTGCCCTGTGTAGCCAAATTCCCTGTTGAACTTTTGCGGGGTACATGTCGAAACGTTTGCCCTTAACGTAATCGCCGATAAAATTCCCTAGCCTGATTTCGGCGTCGTTGCCCGATAAAAAAAGATGTGCCAGAAAATTCATCGGTATAAAACAGGATTAGTTTAACCTACAGTTTAACTAGGCTGATTACCTCGTCGGGCTGATTGGGAAAGTAGCGCATGAGCTTAAAAGTCTCGCCATCCCAAACGGCGTAGGTATTGCTGACCAGCCAATCGCCCAAAACTATAAGGTTAGACTGGCTGGACAATGGGTAAATTACCGGAGAGTGCCAATGCCCGTAGATGAAAAAATCGAAATGTTCCTTTTCCAGGGTGGCCTTAGAAAACATGGTAATTTGCTCGTTATCACCTTTGAAATTGTGGGTTATTTCCTTGGAGTACCTGTTGCTAACGCTCCACTGGTTGCCAAACCATAGCGAGAAGTTTGGGTGAAGCTTCGAGAATATCCACTGTAGCGTTGGGCTGGTGAATATTCTTTTAAGAAGCCGATAGCCGGGATCCCCGGGGCCAAGCCCATCGCCGTGGGCGAGCAGAAATTTACGCCCAAAGAATTCCCGGGTGATTGGGTTACGGTGTACTTCAACGCCAAGTTCCTGGGGAAAGTAGTCGAACATCCAAATATCGTGGTTGCCGGTGAAGAAGTGAACCGGAATTCCACGGTCGGTTAACTCGGCAATTCTTCCCAGAAACCGGGTGTACCCCTTGGGAACAACCCGTCGGTATTCAAACCAGAAGTCAAAAATATCGCCCAAAAGGTACAGCTCTGCAATATCATCCTTAACACTCTCAAGCCAGGCGTTGAATAGTTTTTCGCGGGGCAAACTTTCGTTCAGCGTTGGTAATCCAAGGTGCAAATCCGATGCGAAGTATATTTTTCGGCTATCCTTCATTCAATGTCAACGTTGTTTTATCTGTGTAGCTTGATTGTTTTGCTACTTTAGTATTTCTGCAAGTTTTTTCCGGAGATTCTCCCCGTAAAGGTTCTTTCCAATGATGGACTGATCCTGCCCTATTAGGTAGTTGGCCGGGATTTGCGTTACGTTGTAAACCTTGGCCGCATACGACGATGATCCGTCGGGGTTGTCCTCGCAAACACTTATCCAGGGTATGCTGGATGTTTCTATGGCGGTTATCCATTCCTCCCTGTTCACGTCCAATGCCACCTGGTAAACTTCAAAACCTTTTGGCTTATACTGCCTGTATATTCCCATTAACTCCCTGTTGTCGAGCAGGCTGCCGGTATTGTTTGAAAGCCAGAAATCAAGTAGGACAACTTTACCTTTAAGACTCGAAAGTTTAATTTTGACCCCGTTCTTGTTGGGGATATCAAGGTCTGGAAGTGATACCTCCGATTCGGAAATAATTTTTTGCAGCCGGCTGTTTGTAATAATCTTTTCAATCCTATCCAGGTCTTCAACCATACCTTTTGTGTAATCCGATTCGGGGTACAGCGCTTTCCAGGCCGAGGCAACGGTTTTCATGGTGAGCAAATCGCCGGAGTTGTCGAATAGGTAAAGGTTATCGTTGTACTTTTGGTATAGGGCCATAACGCTTGCCTTCGACATGGGGTTGGCTTGGATAAACTTAAGGTTGAAGTTTTTTTGTTCCTTAACCGCGGTTTCGAATTCCTTTTCGATTAAAGCTTTCTCCTCGGGGGTGTTGGCATCGAGGTATTGCTTGCTGAGATCGTCTATTTTTTGTTTCGATTTGGCAAATGTAACCGCTAGCGTTTGAACCTTCAGTGAGCCGGGGGAACCCTTGACTTTGTACTCAGCCATGTTTTTGCTATCGAAATCAACTGTAATATTTTCGTTTTGTTCCGCTAGCAGGGTTATTGCACCTCCATTTTCGATGCTCAGCGTGTAGAATGTAGGTTCAACACCCTGCTTCACCCTGAATTTTTTTGTGTTTTCTCCATCCGAAATTTTTACGGAGTCCAGCATAACCAGTCGCTTGAAGTCAAGACGGGAAAGGTATAGCATGCTTTCCTCGTGGGATTTAACCTTAACGTTTAGGGTAACTTTATCCTTTTTGCTGCACGATGTGCCATAGAGTAAAACAGTGAAGCATAAAATTGCGAAACCCAAAATTCGTTTTATAGCCATAATTACTCCTTTTCTATTTGTGTTGGGCAAAATTAACCATTCGTTCTTAATTTCAAATAATTGGTGCAAAGTTTAACCTTGCTGCCCTGTTTTGAATTTATATGGCAATGATATATTACGTATTGGGGATGGCTAAACATCCGAAAAATACTATACCTTAGCGTTGCCAATTCCATTTATCCAATGAAAGCTTACGAAAAGCCCAAGGGTTCCCATATCAGCTATTTTAGCGACAAGGTAAAGCTGTACGGTGGAATTAACCTGGCCCAGGGAATCCCAGGGTTTAATCCTCCAACAGAGCTGTTAGATGAGTTGAATACAATCTCGCATACAAACATTCACCAGTATGCTCCGGGCTTGGGAAATTTACGGCTGCTGGAGTTGATTTCTCAGAGATACCGAGTTCCGGTGGATAATCTTTTAATTGTTCAGGGTGCTACGGAAGGGCTTTCGCTGATTTATACATACCTGCATAAAATTTTGAATGGACATTTTGCCACGCTTGCATTCGATCCGGCCTACGAGAGCTATAGCAAGTTGCCTGCCATATTTGGTCAACCTTTTATCGAATTTCCATTGGACGATAATGGTTCCGTAAACTTTGACGAACTTACCGATGAGATTGAAAGATATAAGGTTAAGCTGATTTTCCTGAGTTCGCCCGGAAACCCTTACGGAAAGATTTGGAGCAAAGTAGAGGTTGATAGGATTGTTGAACTGTCCCGGCAGTTCGATTTCTACATCGTGTTCGATGCGGTGTACGATCAGCTCTATTTTTCCGAACAGCCGTATGTCCCGGTTGAGCGACTAAACGACAGATTATTTGTTGTGAGCAGCTTTTCAAAATCGCTATGTATAACGGGTTGGCGTATTGGATACATTATTCATCACAAAACTCATGCTGAGGGTTTGCAATCGGTGCACGATTACATTGGACTTTGCGCCCCATCGTTACTGCAACAGGCATTGGCAAATTACCTTGCAGCAAGTAGCTATGCAGCAAGTTATGTGGAGCAGTTCAGGGGTAAGCTAAACCAATCGTTTTTGGTGTTCAGCAATGTTTTGCGGAATTTAGGTTTTCATGTTCCCAGAATTGATGGTGGCTGCTTTGTGTGGGCGCAGCTGCCCCCAAATTTTACCGATGGATTTACATTCGCCTCCATGCTTTACGATGAGCATAAACTGGCAGTAATTCCCGGCGAGCATTTTAGTCCCGGTAAAGTAAGCTGGATTCGGTTTAACATTGCACGCCCGATGGACGAGATTCGTTTGGCCGAAAACGAGCTGGTGCAGTTCATTAAAAATCATGCGGAATGATTTTGCCCGTTACTTTAGTAGTATTTGCCCTGTATGTTACCCTTATCATTTCGCTGGTGATCGGGATTTGTATAACTATTTATCAGGTTAAAGGAAACATTTCCGAGGATATAACTGGCGTTTCCGTTGTTGTTGCGTTTCGTAACGAGGCCGAAAATTTACCCCGGCTGTTAAATGCCCTGCAATCCCAAGCTTTGCCTGTTGATAGGTGGGAGGTAATTTTTGTTGATGATGGCTCTGTGGATGGAGGTGATTCTATTGTTAATTCCTTTGACGGCAAATTTAATTTTAGGGTGATTAGGCAGAATGCTGATGTTGCTGGAAAGAAACATGCAATAATAAATGGGGTAAACAATACAAAATTCAACATGGTTGTTATAACCGATGCCGATTGTATCCCTTCTGAAACTTGGCTTCAGTCCATCGTTCAAATGGCTGGCGACTATACTCTGGTTCAGGGAGCCGTTGTTGTGGAAAGCCAGAAATCCGTTGTGGCAATGTTCGATGCGCTGGATTATGCCTCACTCATGGCTGTTTCTGCGGGGTCATTGGGATTGGGGCATCCTGTTATTGCCGCTTCGGCAAACCTCTCCTTCCGAAAGCATTTGGTGAATGTTGATAGTAAAACACTCAGAGCAGATATTGCCTCGGGCGACGATATGTTCTTGCTCCATGCCGTAAAACAAAATCGGGATAGTAGATTGACGTTTAATTTTTCCCGGCATGGCATTGTTAGAACCCGTTTCGATGGCGGCTTTAGCCAAATGATACAGCGCCGTAAGCGCTGGGCATCAAAGTCTTCATCCTACCGCGATTTTGATACAATTCTGGTTGGGTTCATTGTGTTGGTATTTAATCTTTGGCTGATTGTGCTGCTTTTGATGTACCTGCTTGGCAAAGTCCCTCTTGTGTACCCTGCTGCTGGCTGGCTACTTAAATCAACGGTGGATTTCCCGTTGCTTTTTATCTACCTAAAACATACCGATCAGCTTAAGTTGATGCCTGTTTTTATACCTTTACAGGTCATTTACCCAATCTATATAAGTTACTCGGCGTTGGCCGGATTACTTGGAGGTCAGCATTGGAAAGGAAGAAAGATCAACTAGAAGAGATTGCCCGGAGTGGTTCACCTTGGCAAATTGCCATGCGTAAGTTACTTTCCGATTGGGTTGCTATTATTTCACTTTCATTTATCGGGTTGGTGGTAATTATTGCCGTACTAGGCTACCTAATATCGCCCGATTCCACTCCTTTTGCCAATAATCAGCACTTGGAGCTGACAACCCGTAAGCCTGGATTTAAGGTTGAGATGGTTCGGTTGCGAAAGCAGGAGGAAAAAACAAACCGTAGCTGGTTGGGGCAAATGTTGTATGGGCAGGAATTGGAGTATCGCGAGGTTCCGATTAATCGCTGGTATTTCGAAGGTGCTAGCCTTGTGGCTGAAGAGTATAATCCGGTGCCAGAATCATCACCAATAGTTTCAAAATACTCAATGGCGGAGGTGCTGTATCATATCGATTCCAACCAGAAACCTTACGTTACTGGAGATTCGTTGTACTTCACCTTGTCCACCGGACAGAAAAAGGGAATGTCAATTGTCGGTATGCAGCAGCAAATAGAAAATCATAGTATTTCTACCTGTAAGTTTTTACTTGGAACCGATCGTTTTGGTCGCGATTTGCTTAGCCGGTTGATTATTGGAGCACGAGTTTCCTTATCGGTTGGATTTATTGCAGTAGGAATTGCACTGATAATTGGAATTGTGCTGGGATCGTTGGCTGGTTTTATTAGAGGATGGATGGATGATGTAATAATGTGGTTTATCAACGTGGTTTGGTCTGTTCCCACATTGCTTATGGTTATTGCTCTTACAATGGTTATTGGTAAGGGTTTTTGGCAGATTTTTTTGGCAGTTGGCTTAACCATGTGGGTGGATATGGCCCGCGTGGTTCGCGGACAGGTACTTTCAATTCGCGAGAAGGAGTATGTTGAGGCTGCCACGGTTTTAGGTTTTAGTAGGTTGAGAATTATTTTCAGGCATATTCTTCCCAATATTTTTGGGCCCATAATCATTGTTTCTGCAAGTAATTTTGCCACGGCAATTCTGCTGGAGGCTGGTTTGAGTTTTTTGGGGATCGGCGTTCAACCTCCAATCCCGTCGTGGGGTACAATGATAAAAGATCATTACGGCTATATAATAATGGATAAGGCCTACCTGGCGTTGCTTCCCGGAATTGCCATAATGCTGCTTGTACTGGCGTTTAATCTGCTGGGTAACAGCCTCCGCGATGCGCTTGATCCTAAGGCGGTGGAACGGAAATCGTAAGTATTGTTGATTAAGATTATCGAAGTTAAGAGAATCGATAATTGAGAATGTCGGGATTGGAAGTAAGAATATCTATATCAGTTCCACTATAATCCTTATCATTCGTACATAAGACGCATTCATTATCATAACAAGTTGAGAAGATGGCCTTGTCTATACAATCAAGAGGTTCAATTGTAAGAGATTTGTGAATGTCTTGCTTTGTAAAAGACTTGCCAAGAACAGTGAATGCACTTAAAATGCTGTCGTTAATAATTAAGTAAATGTCAGATAACGATTTACACTATCTCTGTAATGCTTGTATGAGTAATTGTGTTTCGATAAACTTTCGGTTTGAAGGTATTTGTCATATTCAATGCGGTGTGCACGGTTAATTATTTCGGAGATTACCAAGAAATCAACACACAATTCATTTTTTTGTTTTAAGAGTAATGCAAATGCCTTGGAGTAATAACCTTCCCAACGGTAATAACCCGATGGCCAAAATAAATATATCAAAACATTGGCATCGAAAAAGACTTTGCGATCAGGTATTGCGGTTATCTCATTTAATGAATATCGAGTGGCCATAATCATTCCCCTAAAATGTCTTTAATGCTTTTTTCCATAGCCCCAGGATCTTTATAGTGTAGCTTTGCTGTGTCTATAACTCTTTTTAAAGAAACCAGCCCGCTTTGCGACATGTCTTTAACACTTAAATTAGTCTTCCGTGAAATCTTTGTATAACTGACCAATGGCCGTATTTAGAAAAGCAGTGGTTAGCATTTCAACATTTAAGAACGAAAGCACAACTTGCCTGTTGTCGTTAAACGCTTTTTTTATAAGTTCAAAAACCTTTTGTCCATCGTCAGCCTCTACACAAAATGAGCTGCCAACCACACTGATTATATGAATGTTGGTATTATTCATAGCCTTAAAATATGTTGTTTGCGTTAAGTTCTGTTTTTAAAATATACGAATTATTATCGTTTGTGCAGAACTGCAAATTTACAATTGTTCCTGGAGATGCTCCATTAAATAGCCGTATTCCTTCTTTTTGTTCACCAAACTGGAAAAAACCATCATTGCTTACTATTTGCATTTCCCCTTTGTTCATAAATATAAATTCTTTTAGCAGCGCGAGGCCTATTCCTCCTGAAATGCCAATTTTTGTTGTGTTCTTGTCTTGTACAGCCCATTGGATAGCCTGCACCGAATTCAAGTTTGAGCTAAATCGGGAATTTACTTTGTTTGTCTTTAAAGCCAATTCCTACATCAACTATGGTAAATTCAATCTTGTCTTTCCATGGATAGAATTGAATGCAGCTCTGTCAGGGTTTAAAACCCCGGAAGGGCTTGTATGGGATCGGGAATTCGGGTAAGGATTTCCTGCTGTGAAAAATTTTTTTCCTGCGTAGGAAAGACTTAATTTCTGCTGTGGAAAGTTAACTTTCCACAGCAGGAGTTTGGAATTTTCTGCTGTGGAAATTATCCCCGGCACAGCAGGAAAGTACAATAGGCTACTCTTTGCCGGTGCGGGTCATTTATCAACTTATCCACATCATAGCCCAAACCCCGGCAGGGATGTGTTGTTAGTTACGGATACCAAAAAAGCCAGTTTACAACTGGCTTTTTATATTTCGATCAACAATTAACTATTGCTCCACCCAGCGTTTTACATCGTCCATGCTTGGATTCTGTAGTCCAAGTTTGTTTTTCTTGTTGTATCCACAAATATCGTTGAATAGTTTGCCTGGGGCAACATTAGCCAGCGATGCACCGGTGTTGAATCCCATTTTCTGTAGCACGGGAACCCAATCTGCAGGAATGCCCTTGTTGGTGTATGCCTCAACCGAGTCTTTTTGTGCCTTTTTCTCGGGGCGCATTTGTGGGAAGAATAGCACATCCTGAATGGAGGGCTGGTTGGTCATGAACATAGTTAGGCGGTCGATCCCCATTCCCATACCGGAGCAGGTTGGCATACCGTACTCTAGCGCCCGCACAAAGTCCTGATCGATGAACATGGCCTCGTCGTCGCCCTTTTCGCTTAGGCGAAGCTGTTCCTGGAAGCGATCCATCTGGTCGATTGGGTCGTTCAGCTCGCTGTAGGCGTTGCAGAGCTCTTTTCCGTTAACCATCAACTCGAAGCGTTCGGTTAGTTCAGGATTGCTGCGGTGACGCTTGCAGAGCGGCGACATCTCAATGGGGTAATCCATAATGAATGTTGGCTGAATTATATGATGCTCGCACTTTTCACCAAATATTGCATCAATCATTTTTCCTTTGCCCATTGTCTCGTCAACCTCAACGCCTAAATCCTTACAGATTTTACGTAATTCCTCTTCTGTTTTTCCTGTAATGTCAACTCCAGTATGCTGCCTAATGGCGTCGGTCATGGTTAAGCGGTGGAACGGGCGCTTAAAGTCAACCTCCTTATCGCCAATGGTAACCCTGGTGGTTCCATGTAGTGCCAGGGCAACACGCTCAAGCATCTCCTCGGTGAAATCCATCATCCAGAAGTAATCCTTGTAAGCCACGTAAATTTCCATTACAGTGAATTCCGGGTTGTGGGTCCGATCCATTCCTTCGTTACGGAAATCTTTGGCAAACTCGTAAACTCCGTCGAAACCACCTACAATAAGGCGTTTTAGGTATAGCTCATTGGCAATACGTAAATATAGTGGAATATCGAGCGTGTTGTGATGCGTAGTAAATGGACGAGCTGCGGCACCGCCAGGAATTGGCTGTAGTATTGGTGTTTCAACCTCAAGGTATCCCTTCGAGTTGAAAAACTCACGCATGGTATTTATAATTTTTGTCCGTTTGATAAATACATCGCGAACACTGGGGTTTACTACCAAATCGACGTAACGTTGGCGGTAGCGTAACTCGGCATCGGTTACGGCATCGAAAACCTGTCCATCTTTTTCCTTTACAATGGGCAATGGCCTTATCGATTTTGAAAGCAAAGTAAGTTCCCGTGCATGTACCGATTCTTCGCCCATTTGCGTGCGAAAAACATATCCTTTTATACCAACAATGTCGCCAATGTCGAGTAGGCGTTTAAATACTGTATTGTATAGGGTTTTATCCTCGGTGGGACAAATATCATCGCGTTTTACGTAAACCTGAATTTTACCTTTTTCGTCCTGCAATTCAAAAAATGAAGCACTACCCATAATACGGCGCGCCATAATACGACCGGCAATGCAAACATTGGCATGTTGCTCGTTCATATTCTCAAAATCGGAAATAATATCGGCAGTAGAGTGGGTAACATGGTACATGGCCGCGGGGTAGGGGTCAATTCCCAGGCTGCGCAACTCGTCCAACGATTTACGGCGAACAATCTCCTGTTCGCTAAGTTCTTCTAGTATTGCCATTTGTAATTTCGTTATTTTTTAAAACATGCAAAATTACACGTTATTTTCATCAAATTAAAGCTACAGCGGGAATAACTTAAAACATGTATAATTTAGGGTGCGGCAATGAGGGTATTGATAAAAATGGCCACCCTGACCTTGTTTCAGGGTAATTATGTTGCCATATCAAACATGAATTCTAATAAATTCAGGATAACATCATCGTCGAGTTTTTGGGAACTATTTCTATGTGCGTCTTTAGCAAGGTGCGGAGGTTTTATTGGGAGGAGCTGGAGGCCCTTGGCCAGGGAAGGGAGGAGCGGGGTTCACTTATACCCCTCTAGTTTTTTTAGATTTTTCAAATTCATCGGTAAAAAAAGTGTTCCGAGAATTTAAACGTTTTTAATTATTCATCAGAATTTTTTTTATACCAAAATCGGTTGTCTGTGATTTGTAGTTCAATTCATTTATTTCCTGAAGCAACTCCTGTTCCCTGCGCTCCATGTCCTCCCTAATTGCTTTTAGCTCTTCCATGTTCTGCTTTAGCTCTTCCTCGCCCGCTTGCAGCTCTTCGTTCTTGAGTTTCATCTCGGTTATCATTTTTTCATTCTCATTAATCATGTCGAATAGTTTTATGGACGAGGCCAGGTTTTGTCCACTTTTTTTCAGGAACTCTACCTGAACATCAGTAATAACTTTATGGCTGGCAATTTCCATAACTCCCAGCACTTCGCTCATTTCGGTGAGCAATGGTATCATTACAATGCAGGTTGGGTTGGCAATACCCAGGCCTGTTGTAATATGCGTGTAGTCCTTTGGAATATCGGTGAGGAAAACAACGTCCTTTTCGTATAGGCACGAGCCCAGAAGCCCTTCGTACTTATCGTATCGTTTGGTTAGGTACTTGCGCCTGTCGTATGCGTACGATGCAACCAAATCGAGGTATTCCTTATTTTCTGTTTCGTCCATTGCGATGAGGAAAATACCTCCCTGCAGGGCATCGGTAGCTTTAATGGTAAACCGCACAAACTCAAAGCAGAGCGCAGCGGTATCGGCATGGTTTGTTCTGAGTAATTCCGATGCTTTGGCCAGGTTTTCGTTGAGCCAGCTTCTGCTCTGGTTTTCCTTTATATTATTCTCCTGCTGAATGGCAACCTCCATCAGTTTTTTGCGCATTTCCAGCAACCTCGATCCCAACTCTCCGGTATTGCCAAAAACATTCACCTCGGAGTAGAAGTTTCCGTTGCCTACCTCAATGGCAAAGTCACGGGTGTTTCTCAGGGCTAAGCTTAGCTCGTTTATTGAGTTTTCCATGGTCGAAAACTCATCGGCTCCTTTTATGGGAATTGGCTCCGGCAATTCTCCTTTCCCTAAACGTTTTATAGTGGATTGGAGCGATTTAATTGTTTGGGTGATATGATGGCTGATCCTGGTGAAAATTAGGAGAACCAGTACCGAAACTCCCAGAATTAATGTTAGCATGTTAAAGTATGCCCTGTAGCTATTCCGCTTAATCTTTGCCGAAAGCAGTTCGCTTATATCCTGTAGGTGCTGGTAGTATTCGGCAGACTGGTTGCTGAGCAGCGCGCGTGCGCCCTGGTTGTCGTTTAACCCAATTTTTGCATCAATTTCGGAATATTCTTGGAAGAGTTTGCTGTAGTCTATCAGCTGCCGGGCTACTTCGCTATTAACGCCCCCATAGTTGTTGGTGGCATACTGCAAGGCTGTTTTTACTGCCTCCGAAAATTTTTGGAGGTACGAGGTGTCCCTTCGTATGATATAATCTTTTTCGTGCCTGCGGAGCATTAGCATGTTGCTCATCAGCCTGTAATCCATTTTAAGGTTGACGGTTTTTTCCACCATGTGAATTTTTGTACGGAGCTCCCCTTCAAGCCCGTAATCTTTAAAACCCCTGGTAATGATCAGCTCCTTGAAGTTATTGAAACTTTTTTGGTATAAAGCAACCTCCTTTTTTAGATTCTTTATTTGATTGGCGTCAAAGTAATTTTCCAGAAAGCTCAGTTCCTTTTGGGTTTGCGCGAACAGGCTGTCCATCTTTATCGAATGGATACTCATTCCTGTTTGGTAGAGTTGACCATCGTATGCGTCCCGGAACAGGAATTCATCCTTTGCCAGCTGCATCTCCAACCTGTGGTGGCTCAGCCTTTCCAGCGAAAGCAGCAGATCCTTATCGTGCTGCGAGGTTTCCTGCTGTACAAAGAAAATCGACGTGAATACTATTAACGAAACCATTATAATTGCCGCTGAGAAGTAGAGCAGCTTTTTAATTGTATATTTTCTTAAGTTCATGGTATAGAATTTATACATACAAAATTTCCATTTATTTTGCAGTATCAAGCTTTCTTAAGGTTAAGGTTTAGCTAAGTGTAAGAGCACTAAATAGCCATTGCTAAGCCTGTTTAAATCAACCCTTTGATAGGAGTCAGAAGGGATATTATACTTGGTACGTTGAATTTTATGCTAAAGAGGATAGACCAGCCAACATAAGCTGAAAATCGTAACTTCCCGGATGGAAAATTTCAAAGAATACAATCATTAGACCTTCAAGCAAAAGAGCG
>JBFXEO010000039.1:0-16240 GCA_050180015.1 Bacteroidales bacterium
GGGCAAGCACAAGATTAACTGCAACCGTTGTGAGGGTAACCCCCATTGCCTTTTGCGGATATCCCGTTGCCCGCATAATGTTGTTCAACCCAAGATACAGATGCGTAAAAACATTTCCCAAAAGAAGAACCTGCATAAACTCCTTTGCATAAGGCAGCGTATCACTACTTGCTCCTAGCGCAAAAAAAATGGGCTCAAGGAAAATAAAGGTTAAAAGACCAACCGATATGCCTAAAATAATGTTCAGCATCACTGCATTGCCAAGTATTTGCGTAGCTCCTTTTCGATTATGTTGTCCAAGGCGAATTGATACCATGGTTGCAGCGCCTACTCCCACCATGGCGCCAAATGCCGACATAATATTCATGAGCGGAAAGGTAAGCGCCAAGCCCGATATTGCCATTGGCCCAACTCCATGGCCAATAAAAATTCTATCAATAATATTATAAAGTGACGCCGCTGTTGTTGCAATAATAGCCGGAACAGAGTATTGTAAAAGCAGCTTTCCTACCCCTGCAGTTCCTAATTCATTTGTATTTACATTTTTGGCCATTAATTTTCAATCAAATTAAAATGGATGCAAATATCCTCATTTTTTTATGATTTGAATTCAAATAATAGCAATAAAGGATCAGCCCTCCAATCGGTGGAAAGCCCAACGAAGTTTATAGTAAGGTGGGTTCGATGTAAGAATAACGGGTTGATCTTCATCATGTAAATTGAAGAATTTTTTGTTATGCTGAACGTGGTGAGGCATCTGTATTTTAAATAAATATACACTTCGCTTCGCTCAGGACGGCATTTTACATCGAACTCGCTTTAATAGGAACTTTTTACTGGTATTGCACAATATATCAGATATTGTAAAATCGGTATAAATCTATTTGCTTTGTGACAAATTAACGTCTATGATTTTGATCGGCAAACAAGTCCCTTACTACCAATTTAAAAACCTTAGCCAGTTTTCCTCCAGGATTACGCATTTCATTTCAACCCGGAACTTCAATGGCAGTAACCAGTTTACCATTGGGCTGAATGGTGCGGTTGAAAATTCGGAGGTCCTAAAAAATCGAAAGCAACTTGCCCGCCAGTTAAGCATTCCCCCCGATGCGTATGTATTTGCATCGCAGGTTCATGGTAAGGGTGTTGCAATTGTAAGCTCTGCTGATAGGGGAAAAGGGGCATTTGACAGAGCATCATATTTGCCTGGGGTTGATGCCATGGTAACCAACCAACCCGAAATTTGTATTGTTGCCCAGGCAGCCGACTGTGTTCCCATCCTATTCTACGATCCTGTAAAGAACGTTGTTGCCAGCGCCCACGCTGGATGGAAAGGAACTGTGGCAAAAATTTCTGGGGAAGTAATAAAAGCGTTCAAAAAGTGCTATAGCTCTAAACCGGAAGATATTATTGTGGGCATTGGCCCATCCATTGGGCCGTGCTGCTACGAAGTTGGTTGCGAGGTTGTAAATCAGGTAAAAGAAACATTTGGAAATATAGACGGGATTATTCTGCAAAGCACAAAATCCGCCAAGCCAGCTTTCGACCTTTGGGAAACAAACTACAGGGTTTTGATTGAAGGGGGTGTTAAACCGCAAAATATTGAGGTGGCTAAAATTTGCACAAAGTGCAATAATTCAGAATTTTTCTCTGCCCGCGCTGGCGACCAAGGAAGGTTCGGGGGATTTATTATGCTGCTTGAGTCGTAAAAGGTGAAATGTTAAAAGTTAAAAGGATTTAAGATTTCAAGGTCAGGACAAACTCCTGGGATTTCATAATCAATTTAGAATTCCACCAACGACTTCATTTTAAATCCAGATACAATCGTATTTCCACACAAGCCATTCACAAATCGTCCATTTTATCAAAAATCAGTTTTGATTTACGCAAAAATTTGTAGGTTTGGCTTTACAAAATTCAAAAATCAAAGTCAAACCGTAATAACTTAAAACCTAACTAAAAATGTCGCAAGAACCAGTCGAAAAAATTAAAGGTCTTCCGGAGAATGCTTATACAGAGCTGAAGGAGGGCGAGGAGTATCAACCCGTAATGCCACCTAACAGGGTAGTACCCGAAGTAACAACATGGAGTGTTATATGGGGTTTAGTGATGGCCATAATATTTTCGGCAGCTGCTGCTTACCTCGGATTAAAGATTGGACAGGTATTTGAAGCAGCCATACCCATTGCAATAATCGCAGTAGGGTTATCCACCGTAACAAAGCGCAAAGGGGCACTTGGAGAGAATGTTATTATTCAGTCCATTGGGGCAAGTTCCGGGGTTATAGTTGCCGGTGCAATTTTTACCCTACCGGCACTCTACATTTTAAACCTTGAGGCTCAATTCTATCAGGTATTTCTATCATCGCTATTTGGTGGAATGCTGGGCATTTTGTTCCTAATACCATTCCGTAAATACTTTGTTTCCGATATGCACGGTAAATACCCATTCCCCGAGGCCACAGCAACCACCGAGGTACTTGTTTCGGGGGAAAAGGGCGGAAAGCAAGCCCGTTTACTTTTAGTTAGCGGGTTAGTTGGCGGCATTTACGACTTTATAATTGCCACCTTTGGATGGTGGAGCGAGGTTGTAACCACTAGAGTTATTCCTGCCGGTGAACTACTAGCAACAAAAGCCAAGCTGGTTTTCAAGCTAAACGTTGGTGCTGCCGTTATGGGACTAGGATACATTATAGGTCTTAAATACACGGCAATAATTGCAGCTGGTTCTTTTGTTGGTTGGTTTGTAATAATACCAATCATCAACTACTTTGCACCGGGTCTTACCGAGGCGGTTGGCAGCAATGTAACTGCCCTTGTGGGCAACATGAGTGCCGAACAAATTTTTTCCGCGTACGTTCGTCCTATTGGTATTGGTGGCATAGCCATGGCGGGCATAATTGGCATTATTCGTTCCGGCTCAATTATTAAAAAAGCATTTGGTTTAGCAGCTTCGGAATTAGTTGGTGGCAGTAAGGCTATAGCAAAAGAGGAACTTCGTACCCGTAGAGATTTGCCCATGACAATTATTGCAATTGGTATTCTGCTAACAGCCATACTAATATTCGTATTTTTCCGGTTTGGAGTTGTCCATAACCTTACACATGCCTTGGTTGGACTTGGCATTGTAATGGTAATTGCATTCCTTTTCACTACTGTTGCCGCCAATGCTATTGCAATTGTTGGCACTAACCCCGTTTCAGGAATGACCCTTATGACCTTGATCATTGCATCGCTGATTTTAGCATCGGTGGGATTATCGGGAACATCGGGTATGGTTGCCGCGCTAATAATTGGAGGTGTTGTATGTACCGCATTATCGATGGCCGGCGGTTTTATCACAGATCTTAAGATAGGTTACTGGCTTGGCACATCGCCCTACAAGCAGCAAGGTTGGAAATTCTTGGGAACACTTGTATCGGCTGCTACTGTTGGTGGGGTTATTATCATACTAAATAAAACATACGGTTTTACCGGCGAAGGAGCCCTAGTTGCCCCCCAGGCAAATGCCATGGCCGCGGTTATTGAACCTATGATGAGCGGAAAACCTGCGCCTTGGTTACTTTATGGTGCTGGAGCATTTTTATCATTAATTCTCACTATGATAAACGTACCTGCCCTGGCATTCTCTTTAGGAATGTTTATTCCGCTACAGCTGAATACCCCACTTCTTGTTGGTGGCATTATCGCTCACATCGTAGGTAGCCGTTCAAAAGATGCTACAGTAAACCGTGCGCGCAAGGAACGTGGAACTCTCATTGCTTCGGGATTCATTGCAGGTGGCGCACTAATGGGTGTTATTAGTGCCGTGCTTAAGTTTGGCGGCATTAACTATGTAAATGCAGAATGGTTTGAATCGCATACCGCCGAAGTAATAGGATTTGTAATGTTCCTGGCACTTTGCGGATATATGATTTGGGAAAGTTTACGGGCAAAACCGGAGGAAGAATAGTATCAAGTGAAAAGTAAAGGGTTAAAAGTTAAACGATTTAAAACATTTGCCTTAACTTTCAACTTTATAACTTTTATGAGTATGATAAACAAAGATAATTTAATCGATCGCTTTATACGCTACGTTAAGATTGACACGCAAAGCAACGATACTGTAACCGATAGGTTTCCCAGTACCGAAAAGCAACTGGCACTTTCCAGCTTGCTGGTTAAAGAGTTAAAAGAATTAGGCGTTGAGGATGTTAACATTGATGAGTTTGGCTACGTAATGGCCACTATTCCATCCAACACGTCAAAGCAGGTTCCAACCCTCGGTTTCCTTGCTCATGTGGATACCGCTCCCGATATGCCCGGGATAGATGTTAACCCACGCTTTGTGGAAAATTACGACGGCAAGGACATCGTGCTAAACCGGGAGAAGAACGTTGTACTATCGGTAAATGAATTTCCCGAACTAAAGGGCTACCTGGGGCAAACCCTTATAGTTACTGATGGAACAACACTTCTGGGTGCCGACGATAAAGCCGGCATAGCGGAAATAATGACTGCTGTAGAATACATCGTCCAAAATCCCAGCTTCAAGCATGGGAGAATCCGTATTGGCTTCACAGCCGATGAGGAAGTTGGGCGTGGGGTGGATTACTTCGATGTAAAACGCTTTGCTGCCGATTACGCCTACACATTGGATGGCGGGGCCATTGGCGAACTGGAGTTTGAAAACTTCAACGCTGCTGGAGCAAAAATAAGCATTCAGGGCAGGAATATCCACCCCGGCTACGCAAAGGATAAAATGCTGAATGCCATACTTATTGCTCAAGAATTTAACAGCTTACTTCCAGCACACGAAAGACCAGAGCACACTGAAGGGTACGAAGGTTTCTACCATCTAATTAAGATGGAGGGCTCGGTTGAGAAAGCAACATTCCAGTACATCATCCGCGACCACGACCGTAAAAAGTTTGAATCGCGTAAAGCATACATGGAACGAATTGCTGAATACCTAAACGCCAAGTACGGGAAAGGAGTGGTTACGCTTGAACTGAAGGATCAGTACTACAACATGCGCGAAAAGGTTGAGCCTGTTTACCATGTTATTTCCACTGCCATTGAAGCAATGGAAAAGGTTGGCGTTGAGCCAAAGGTAAAACCAATTCGTGGTGGCACTGATGGGGCCAGGCTCTCCTATATGGGGCTTCCCTGCCCCAACCTATTTGCCGGTGGTGAAAATTTTCATGGCAAGCATGAGTACGTACCCGTTGAAAGTATGGTAAAAGCATCGGAAGTTATGCTAAAAATCGTGGAATTGTACGAATTGCATTGAAGCAACGCGGTAACGATCATTTTAAAATTTAAGGGAGTTAAAAGAGAAACTGTTCATATCACCGATTTACGGATTCGTCCAACTTCTTTTAATTCCCCCTCTTTTTTCGTTCATTTGTAAACATCTAAACGCTAAAGTCTATGCGCTACATCAACTTCCACTGTCACCGATTCAAACAGGCTAGCGAAAATATCCAGGTTGTCTCTATCAATGTTGATGAAGCCATATACGAAGGTATTCCCGGGAATTGTACCGTGGGAATCCATCCGTGGCAATGCGAGCATAAAGATGTAGAGGCGTGGATTAATCAACTTGAATCTGTCTGCAAGAACCCCAATGTAATAGCTATTGGGGAAATTGGACTTGATAGACTTAGGGGTGGAGGCCTTGAAATGCAGAGCAAGATTTTACTTGCCCAGGCCGAAATTGCCCGAAGAACAAATAAACCAATAGTAATACACTGTGTAAGAGCATGGGGTGAACTAATTAAGGCGCTTTCCGATGCTGAACTATTATCTGTAAAAAAAGCCATTCATGGGTTCAGGGGCAAGGCAGAACTTGCCATACAGCTGGTAAACCTGAACTACTACCTATCCTTCGGCTCGATTCTTGTTGATCCTACACCCGAATTGGCCGAAGCGCTGACCGTTGTCCCTTTAAATCGGCTATTCTTTGAAACGGATATTTCCGAAATGCCCATAGATGAGGTTTACGCTGCAGCATCGGATATCCTCGACATCCCTGTAGAAGAATTGGGACAACAGCTTGAGAAAAATTTCTCGGAATTTTTCAGAACATAAAAAATTTTATCCTTTTTTTTCCGATATTTAGCGTTACGCCGAATACTCCACATCATACAATGAGCTGGCTTGAGCGAACTGAACTGTTACTGGGAACCGATCAGGTAAAGAAAATTGGTACAAAACACGTTTTGGTTGTTGGCCTTGGCGGCGTTGGGGCTTATGCTGCCGAACAGATTTGCCGTGCCGGGGTTGGAGAAATGACAATTGCCGACGGCGACACAATCCACTTAACCAATATAAACCGGCAGCTGCCCGCGCTAAACAGCACGGTTGGCCTACCCAAAGCAGGGTACCTGGGGAAAAGGCTGCTGGATATTAACCCCAACCTTAAACTACACATTGTCCAGGAATACCTGCGGGATGAAGGGATAAAGGAGATACTTTCACAACCTTACGATTACGTGGTTGATGCAATTGATACGTTATCACCCAAAATATTCCTGATTCACGATGCCTACAGGGCCGGGTACCGGATTGTCAGTTCAATGGGAAGTGGCGGAAAGATTGATCCCACAAAAGTTCAAATAGCAGATATATCGGAATCGCACAGCTGTCCATTGGCGCGGATTCTCAGAAAGAGATTACACAGACTTGGTATCCGAGAGGGCATTAAAGTTGTGTACTCGCCCGAAGGGGTACCTGAAAATGCTACCAAGCCATGCGAAGGTGAGCCCAATAAGAAAACCACGGTTGGAACAATCTCCTACATGCCACCTGTTTTTGGCTGTTTTATTGCCTCGGCAGTAATTCGGGATTTACTGGCAGATTCTTAGTAGCTGATAAATTTCTCCCATTCGATGGAAACAGCCACTGCCCATCCCTGTACTTAATTTCAGGGAAATTGCTATTCTGCGTGCTAAGCAAATTATAAGTATCCGTCTTAAACTCCGTAAACAAAGAGTCTTCAGAGTTGCTAAAATATTTATGGCTGGCAGCCTCGTACCCGGAAACCGGAAGTACCTGGTACATCCGCCTTAAATTCCTGAAGGGGGTATGAACCCACACTGGAATATATCCAGCCTCCACAATCTGGGTTTTTCCCGTTTCATTCTTTTTTAGCTGTACCAAGGCTACAACGCCACCGTTACAGTATCGTTTCCGCTGATTCGACACAAAATTACCCAATGAGTAAACCACCACCTGACCGGTTGTACTATCGGTATCGTAGGCCGCTTCCATACGCTGAACAACGTGAGGGTGAGAGCCTATAATGATCCGAACCCCCAGCTGCTCCATAAAATTGGCAAGGTTAATCTGAGTTCTAGAAGGGCTTGTTTCATACTCATTCCCCCAATGAATAAATACAATCACCTCATCAACACCCAGGAATCTTGCTTTTGCAACGTCCTGCCGAATTACTGCTGTATCAATCAGGTTCACAATGACGGGAAATGGTACAGGAATTCCGTTGGTACCATAGGTATAATTCAGTAAACCCAGCCTAAAACCATTCTTTTCAACTATAAGCGGGTTTGAACCTTCCCGGCTTGCCGAATCAATAAAAGTCCCTGTATGTGGAATGCCCTTTTGCGATAGCACGTTAATAGTTCTGATAGCTCCATCCCTGCCCCTATCAACCGAATGGTTATTGGCAGTAACCAGAACGTCAACCCCGGCATTAGCCAAACCATCCACCAAATTATCGGGTGAGCTGAATTGCGGGTAACCGGTGTATGGCCCTCCGGCCAAGGTAACCTCAAGGTTTGCAACCACTACGTCTGCCAAAGCAAAAACGTCCTTCATCCTAACGAAAACACTGTCGTAGCTGTAGGTTCCAGATTTTTCATCGTAAGCCGATGTAATTTGTGGCGCGTGACCCATAACATCACCCACAAACATCAAGCTTAGTGTGCTTGAATCTGGCTGCTGGCCTATTACAGCTCCGTCAATAAAAATTGATATTAGTATGGTTACCAGTAGTAATCTCACTTTACCTGACTCTGGATATTATAACAAACAAATATACGTGTTGTTTTTAACGTTGCAATTAAAAAAAATAAGGGGTACGAGTGGTACCCCTTAAAATATCGACAGCATGATTGCCGTTACTCTTTTTGCCCCTCGGGGGACATAACAACCTCGATTACGTTACCCTGATTGAAGAGAGTATTGAAGAATGCTTTAACCGTTTCAACATTAACCGCTTTAACCGTTTCCAAATAGTTAGTATGAATATCCGTTCCATTTTCATACTTCTCGCGGATAACATCGGACCAGTAGCTGTTCTCCCGGAGGTTCTGCTCGTACTCCTTCACCATATACTCCTTGGTCTTGTTTAAATCGTCGTCGGTTGGGCCGTTAGCCTTAATTTTATCGATTTCAGCATATACAATTCCTATGAGTTTTTCGCTCAACTTTGGATCGGTATCAAACTGAATACCCACTGAGAATGACTCCGCCGGAAAGTTTCTAACGGATGTTCTAACGCTAACGCTGTATGTACCGCCTTCTTTTTCGCGAATTTCTTCCAGGTAACGGGTACGCAGAATTGATGTAACGTAGTCTGCCAGCACAAGATTTTCCAGATTATACTTGGTATCGCCGGTGAACGCTATGTAAACAGATGTTTTTGATGTCTGTAATGGTTTCCTGAAGTAGTTTTGAACTTTACCTTTTGGAGGCCTAACGCCAGTATCCTTTGCAGTGTCTTTGCGTTTCAGCGTTGGTAATCCCCCCAGGTAATTTTCAACCAATCCCTTAACCTCGTTGACCTTAATATTTCCGGTAAAAATGAATACAAAGTCGGAGGCATCGGCAAAACGATCTTTATAGAAAGCCATGCTTTGGGCATAATTTACCTTGGACAAAAAATCAACATTCATTGGCATAACCCTGGGGTTGTGGTTGGCAAGTGTTGCAGAAACTGAATCGCGGAAAGCCATTCTTGGGTCGGCAGCCACGTTGGCAAAGTAAGCCTTCATCCTGCCAATGTAGGTGTTAAAATTCTCCTCGTCCTGACGGGGCGATGTAAAATACAGGTAAACCAGCTGAAGCATCGATTCAAAATCTTTGGGTGAGGCACTTCCCTGTAATCCTTCAAAGTCCTGCCCAATTACCGGGGTTACGGTAACCATCTTTCCGGCCAGTAATTTTTCCAAATCAACACTGGAGAACTCCCCAACGCCTGCGTTAGAAACCACCTGAGTAGCCATGGATGCAGACGGTAAATTCTCAACACTCGCTAACGATAAACCACCCTTGCTGAATGCGTTCAGGGTAACTTCATCTTCCTTAAAATCAGTTTGTTTGAATATAACTTTAACTCCATTCGACAGGGTTAGCTCTGTGGTTTCAAAAATATTCTTGGCATTTTCGGCCTTTACCTTACCTGGTTTGGCAACTTTTTCTACCAATGGCTTGCTGGAAACTTTATCAACGTAAGCCTCTATTGATTCTGCTTTAACTTCGTTTATTGCAGTAAGTATGCTATTCTCATCGGGCAATACAATTCCTTCTTTCTGGGGCCCCATAAGGGTAACTATCATGTTATGGTCGGTTACCAGCTTGGAAGCATACGCGTTGAGTTCATCGATGGAAATAGTTGGCAACATGCCGGATGTAAACATATACTCAAACTCGATACCGGGCATTGGTTCACCCTCAAGGTAGTTGTTTATACATTCCCAAACGTACTTTTGGTTTTTTTCTTTATCCTTTTCCTTGAGCTGATTTTCCTTTGAACGTAAGTAATCGGCCTTGGCCCTGTCTAGCTCACCGGCAGTAAACCCAAAACGTTTAACGCGTTCAGCCTCGCGAACAAGGCCCTTTACACCGTCGAGCATGGCATCGTTCTTTAACGCAGCGTAAAACATAAAGGCACTCTTCGTGCGTACTACATCGCCCATGCCCGATGCGGCGAATACAAATGGAGGGTTCGGGTTTTGGGTAATCTCATTCAACCGCGATGAGATCATGGTTGTAATTAAATCCCTCACGATTTCTTCCCTCAAGTAACCCAAATTTTTTGCATCCTTTGGGGTGGCGTTGTGCTTGTAGTACAAATACAGTATCGTGTTGCGCGCTTCCGGGTCTGAGGCAATGCCAACCAAAGGTTGATCGTTATCGGGTAACTCGTAGAATGGCCGTGGAGCAGGATTTTCCCTCTTGGGAATATCGGTGAACATGGTTTTAATCTTCTGCTCAACCTGATCAACATCTATATCACCCACAATAATTATTGACTGTAAATCGGGTCTATACCATTTATGGTAATAATCCTTAATTTCCTGATGATTAAAATTATTAATCACGTTAATGTCGCCAATCACATCGCGGGTTGCATACTTTGAATCCTTGTAAATTACAGGCATAACCTGCTTGTACATTCTACGCTCAGCGTTACGGCCAGTACGCCATTCTTCACGGATTACACCGCGTTCATTCTCAATTTCCTGTGGGTCCAGGGTGATGTAATTCGACCAATCGTGGAGAACAAGCAAGGCACTATCAACAATGCCCTCACGGGTTGTAGGTACATCGGAAAGGTTGTAAACAGTTTCATCCAGCGAAGTAAACGCATTTATATTGTAGCCAAATTTTACCCCAACCGTTTCAAAATAGTTGATGATTCCCTTTCCCGGGAAATTTTTGGAACCGTTAAAGGCCATGTGCTCTAAAAAATGGGCCAACCCATTCTGGCTATCCTCCTCCAAAATTGCCCCAACATTCTGGGCAATATAAAACTCAGCACGTTGTTTTGGCTCAGTATTCTTACGGATGTAGTAAGTTAAACCATTTTCAAGTTTGCCATAACGAACATTTTTATCAACCGGAACAGGTGTATTCCAGTCTATCTGACCCTGTGCCAATGCTGTATAGCCCATTAAACTGGCAGCTAACACAGAAAAATAAAACTTAATACTTTTACACATCATTATTTGAGAATTAGTGGAACATAAATATTTTAAATCAAAATTAAAGAATTAAAGCATTGTCGAAATTCATTGGACATAAATTTAACACTATTTGTAATTTTACGGCGAACGAACGGTGTAATAAGTTAAAATTTTAGTCCGGTTTATTGTTTCTTTGCAATGTTTTCTGTTGATGTTTGAGTGATATAAAGTACAGTTATATGGGGTGGATTGCGGCAATTGAGGATTATATTAGTTTTTTACGTATCGAAAAATCGCTTTCGGAAAACTCGGTTTCGGCCTACCGTACCGACATGGCCAAACTTCATTATTATGCCGATAGTATTGGTGTTGAACCTGA
Organism: Bacteroidales bacterium; assembly: GCA_050180015.1. Lineage (GTDB taxonomy): Bacteria > Bacteroidota > Bacteroidia > Bacteroidales > Tenuifilaceae > JBFXEO01. The sequence goes on from JBFXEO010000039.1 coordinate 11,289, forward strand.
ATCGGTAACGCACGGTCATCTCCAGAACTTTCTGGAATACCTTCATGGCTTGGGGCTGAACAAACGCTCCCAGTCCAGGATACTATCGGGTGTCCGTGGATTTTACAAGTATTTACTGATTGAGGAGGTGATTGACAATGACCCAACGGAACTGATTGAAACGCCCAAAATTGGAAGAAGGTTACCCGAGGTTTTGAGTATTCAGGAAATTGATGGCATGGAAGCAGCCATTGACCTGAGTAAACCCGATGGGCATAGGAACAAAGCTATTGTGGAAACGCTATACAGCTGCGGGCTTAGGGTTTCGGAGCTGGTAAGCCTTAAGCTGACAGAGCTATTTTTCGACGATGGCTATATCCGCGTAATCGGCAAGGGGAATAAGGAGCGGCTCGTACCCGTTGGGCGCAAGGCCATAAATGATATCAACATGTACCTTGCTGAGCGTAACGGCTTGAATTCTAGAATTGATGAAGAGGATAAAAACATTGTTTTTCTCAATCGCTGGGGTCGTCAGCTAACCCGCGAGATGGTCTTCACGATCATCAAGAAGTACGCTAAACTTGCAGGTATCTCAAAGAATATTAGCCCGCACACATTGCGGCATTCTTTTGCAACGCATTTGGTTGAAGGAGGTGCCGATTTAAGGGCTGTACAGGAAATGCTTGGACACGAGTCTATTCAAACAACCGAGATTTATACCCACTTGGATCGGGAGTACTTGCGCAAAACAATTCTGAAGTTTCATCCTAGGGCATGATTGTAAAAATTCGTATATTTTCAAACCAAAAATTAATACTATGGATTCATCAGAAAAAATCATCAAAACATTATCGGCGACCGGGAAACCAATGAAATCCGGTGAAATTGCCGAAGCGTCGGGAGTTGACAAGAAAGAGGTTGATAAAGTAATCAAGAAACTTGTTGCCGAGGGTAAACTCCACTCGCCCCAGCGTTGCTTCTACGATATTAAGAAGTAGTTTTTGCTTAGGTGCTACAAACGCAAGGGTGGTTGCGCTTGCCGCAACCACTCTGTTTATCAACAGTCAAAAAATATTACCAAAGTTAATTACCAGTAAATCAACACGAATAAAAAAAGATCACTTTCCTATATTACAAGTGACAACAAATAATGTTATAACTTGTTACTATGTAAAATTAACCAAAAACAGTAAAGTGGTATGGAAACAAGAAAACTTTTTAACGATCGTCGTTCCGTAAACTTTTTCGATAGAAGTAAAGACTTAGATGGTCAGCTGCTTAAGGATATTATTAATACCGCCGTGCTGACACCATCGGCATTTAACCTGCAGCCTTGGCGTATAATTGCGGTAAAAAGCGCCGAGAGCAAGGAGAAGCTTTACAAGTTGGCCAACAATCAGCAGAAAGTGCTTGACGCCCCGGTTACGTTAATTCTTGTTGGCAATAAGAATGGCTGGGACGATACCAATCCGGTTTGGGCAGAAATGCTCAAGAGCTTTGGCGGAAACCAGCAAATGCTTGATGGTGCAAAACAGGCCGCTGCTTTCCTGTATGGTTCAAGCGAGGAGCGCAAGTTAAAATTTGCCGAGAGCAACACGGGCCTAATAGCAATGTCTATTATGATTGCCGCAAAGGATTTTGGCGTGGACTCTCACCCAATGAGCGGCTTGGATTTTGATGGCGTTCACAAAGCTTTTGGGTTAAAGGATCACGAAACCGTTGTTATGGCAATTACGCTGGGTTACCATGATGAAAAGCAAACGCTTTATCCCCGTAATCCCCGCAAACAATTTGATGACATTGCTACGGTTGTTTAGTTAGCGTGCATCGTAAAAAATAGATAACAGTAAAGTATTTAGCTTTTAAAGAAAAAGGAGGATTTTATGAAAAGATTAGAAAACAAAGTTGCCATTATTACGGGTGCCGCAAGTGGTATGGGGCTCGCTGGTGCGCAGCTGTTTGCCCGGGAAGGCGCAAAGGTCGTTGCAACGGACATTGTATTCGATGTTCTGGAAAGGGAAGTTGCTCAGATTGTTAAAGACGGTGGCGATGTAATTGCCCTGAAGTTGGACGTATCGTCAGAGGAGTCGTGGAAAAACATCATTGACAAAACCATCCAGAAATATGGAAAAATCGACATTCTTGTAAATAACGCCGGCATCCATGTTCCAAAGGGTATTCTTGAAGAAACACTGGATGGCTGGAACAAGCTGATGTCAATAAACTGCACTGGTGTGTGGTTGGGCATGAAGTTGGTAATTCCTCACATGCAAAGAAACGGCAAAGGATCTATCATTATCTGCTCGTCGATTGCAGGTATCATTGGCGGCGATGCTGATGGGCATGGAGCGGCATACAGTGCATCAAAAGGAGCGGTACGCTCAATGTCAAAACATGCAGCACAGCATTTTGCAAAGGATAATATCCGGGTCAACTCCGTCCACCCTGGATCAATCTTTACGGGGATGGCAAAGGGCCTTGGTATTCAGTCACTCGAAGCTATGGCACAGCATGACAACGGCAACACGCCACTACCCCCACACACGGGTGAGCCAATGGATATCGCCTACGGATACCTGTATCTGGCATCTGATGAATCGAAGTTTGTTACCGGAGAAGAACTCGTGATTGATGGTGGGTGGATAACTCACTAAGAAGTTTTTATTGAAATCTCCGGTAATGGGTATAGCGTTGCGCAAATTGGGAATTAAAACAACGAAACGCTAACAATGTATGAAAATAGTAGCCTATATAGTAGTAAGGCTGTATTCCGCTTCAACGTTCTTGTAAATTGACAGGAGCGCAGCCCTCAGTCGGCTACTACTCTTATACGAACCGATGTAAACGAGGAATGATGAATAATCTGTGGGATCAACGTTACGCACGGCAGGAGTTTGTTTACGGTAAGTTGCCCAATGAGTTTTTCCGGGATCAGCTGCTTAACCTTCGGGCTGGTAAAATTCTTTTACCGGCCGAGGGCGAAGGCCGAAATGCAGTTTTTGCCGCAAAACAGGGATGGAAAGTGGCTGCATTCGATAGCAGCACCGAAGCTAAAAAGAAGGCTCTTACCCTTGCCGCCGGGCAAAATGTCGATATAGATTTTAGGGCCAGCTCGTTTGAGGAGTTCTCTTTTGAGGAGAGCTATTTCGATGCAATTGGATTGGTTTATGCGCATACAACAAATCGGAGTGAGAATCACCGGAAAGTAATACGATTTCTAAAACCTGGCGGAACAATAATTCTTGAAGGCTTTGGAAAGGAACAAATCCAAAACAATTCCGGTGGCCCCAGAAGTATTGATATGCTTTTTTCCGTTCAGGAATTAGAAGATGATTTTAAGGAACTCACAAGTATAGACATCTGGGAGGAAGATATTGTACTATCGGAAGGGAATCAGCATTCCGGGAAAGCATCGGTAATTAGAATGGTCGGAATAAAGTAAAATGGGAAGAATGAATTTAGAGGAAGTAGGATACTGAAACCATCTATCATCTTAAGTTGAAACAACTATCAACAGTAATGGGCATTGACGAGGAAATAGACGGCCGATTCAGGAACGAATACCACCGGGGAATTATCAACCTGATTTACACGGTAAATCAACTCAACTACCAGTTTTACCAGTTTCTCAAAAGTCACAGGCTAACGCCACAGCAGTACAATACGCTGAAAATTCTCCGCGGCTTCCGAAACAAAGCACCCTTATCAATTGGTTTTATAAAGGAACGCTTGCTGGATAAAAATTCGGATGTTAGCCGGATTGTTGATAAACTTTACGAACGAGGGTTGGTTTCGCGAAGCGAAAACTCGAACGACAGGCGACAAAAGGATGTGAACATTACCGATAAAGGACTGGAGTTAATTGGCAGCATGGATGAATGCGAACGAAAAGTTGACACCTTACTGATAAATCTGACCGGGAATGAGGTAAAACTTTTGAATAGTTTACTGGATAAAATTAGGGGCTAACCGAGCCCTGATCTTGTCAGGATGGCTTATAGGCAATAAGATTGGAGGGTATATGATGGGTACATCAATTTCGTCGTGGGTAAACGAAATGAGCAGGCAAGGTTACTCAGCGCAAATTATGCCCGCCCTATTTATTGGTCACGGTTCACCAATGAATGCCATTGAGGATAATGATTTTACGCGCAGCCTGCACTCTATTGGTAAAATTATACCCAAACCCAAGGCCATTCTTTGCATATCAGCTCATTGGCTAACAGAGGGAACGTTGGTAAATATATCTCCCAAACCAAGAATGATATACGATATGTATGGATTTCCCGACGAGTTATACCGAGTTAACTACCCTGCACCCGGATCGCCGGAAACAGCTGAGGAAACCAAAAGTATGGTTTCTACCGTTGATGTAAAAGAAGATTTACAGTGGGGCTTAGATCATGGCTGCTGGTCGGTAATGAGGCATGTATTCCCAAACGCCGATATTCCCGTTTTTGAAATGAGCATTGATTACTATAAACCCATGCAGTACCACTACGATTTGGCAAAACAGTTACAAAAGCTCAGGCAAAAAAGCGTTTTAATTGCGGGGAGTGGAAACATTACTCACAATTTACGAATGGTTGATATGAGTGATATAAACCTCAATCCAACAGACTGGGCTTTGGAATTTGATACCGCTGTAAAAAAATATATTGACAACGGTAACCATCAAGAATTAATTGATTACAAAAATTTGGGAAGGGCATCCAACCTATCGGTTCCAGAACCAAGTCATTATATCCCTCTAATTTATACAATGGCACTACAAAATAATAATGAGGCCATTTCATATTTCTATGAAGGTTTTCATTATGGAAGCCTATCAATGCGCTGCTTAAAAATTGGATAATTCCAGAAACTCCAACATGGGGGCGTCATATTGACCTAGAATTTACTCGCCGTGTGTCTTTGTGGCACAACCATGTAAATGGCAACCCGTTTGATGTATTCAGAATCGTTATAAAATT
>JBFXEO010000040.1:0-16038 GCA_050180015.1 Bacteroidales bacterium
AACACAGGGTCTTTGGCGATATTTACTGCATCGGCAGGATGTTAGGTGGGAGAAGTCCAAGCGGGAAACATGACGGATGTAAGGGTAAATGATATTCCAATAAGCTATTTTTGCACGAAAATATTTTGATAAAACCTACTAATAGTAGCATGAATAATGAATATTAAAAGCGACCAACCCATAAAGCTTAATAGCATAGATGAAGCCCTAGAGGAACTTAAGAATGGACGGGTTATAATTGTAGTTGATGATGAGGATCGGGAGAACGAGGGCGATTTTGTTGCTGCTTCGGAGCTAATCACACCCGATATAGTAAATTTTATGGCCATGCATGGCCGCGGTTTGATTTGTGTTTCGCTTCCCGAAACCCGGTGTAAAGAGCTGGAGCTGGAGTTAATGGTTGGCCATAATACGGCTTTACACAACACGGCGTTTACCGTTTCTGTTGATTTATTCGGACATGGCTGTACTACAGGAATTTCGGCCTCCGATAGGGCTAAAACTGTAAGGGCGTTGGTGAACCCATCTACAAAACCGGAAGACTTAGCCCGTCCGGGCCATATATTTCCGCTACAGGCCAAAGAAAAAGGCGTGCTACGCCGGCCCGGCCATACCGAGGCTGCTGTAGATTTAACCCGGCTGGCAGGTCTTACCCCCAGTGGTGTTTTGGTTGAAATTATGAACGAGGATGGTACAATGGCACGGCTACCCCAGCTATTGGCTATTGCCGAGAAATTCAACCTAAAAATAATTTCCATTAAGGACCTGATTTCGCATCTTCTAAAATCGGAAAGCATTGTTGAAAAGGGCGTTATGGTAAAATTGCCCACCGAATTTGGAGAGTTTCACCTTATACCTTTCCGTCAAAAATCCAATGGATTGGAGCACGTTGCCCTGCTAAAGGGAACATGGGAAAGGGACGAAGCCGTGCTGGTAAGGGTACATTCCTCATGCCTTACCGGTGATATTTTTGGTTCATTCCGCTGCGACTGCGGCCCTCAACTTCACGAGGCTATGCACCTAATTAATAAGGCCGGGAAAGGGGTTTTGGTTTACCTGAACCAGGAAGGGCGGGGCATTGGCCTGTTCAATAAAATTCACGCTTACAAGTTACAGGAAGAGGGGCTGGATACCGTAGAAGCTAATATTGAGCTGGGCTTCCAGCCCGACGAACGCGACTATGGAGTGGGGGCGAGCATCCTCCGCGAGGTTGGCGTAAATAAAATGAAGTTGATTACCAATAACCCCAAAAAGATGATAGGACTTGAAGGGTATGGGCTTGAGGTTGTAGAGAATTTGCCGTTGGTCATTCAGCCCAATCCATTCAACGAGTTTTACCTAAAAACCAAGCATGAAAAAATGGGCCACATTAACCTTTTCAAACCCAGAGGATAAGGGGCATGTTAGCATAGCCTTTCGTTTAAGGCTGATCATTTAGGCGGTTTGAAACATTGAAGCCCAGAATCTTACTGCTAATACAAAAATGGTAAAACAACAATACACAGATATGGCTTCGCCTCGAATAGTTTACATGGGTACACCCGAATTTGCTGTTGAGCCGCTGGCAGCAATTGTAGATGCCGGTTACAACGTGGTTGCAGTTGTTACTGTTCCCGATAAACCTGTTGGGCGTGGTCAAAAACTTCAGGCATCACCGGTAAAACAGTTTGCCGAAAAACATGGCTTACCGTTACTGCAACCCGACAAATTAAGGGATGAGGGATTTATTAATCTGTTGAAACAGCTTAACCCAGATATTGGTGCTGTGGTTGCTTTCCGGATGCTACCGGAATCGGTATGGTGTATTCCTAGGCTGGGTACGTTTAACCTTCATGCTTCGCTATTGCCGCAGTATAGGGGTGCTGCACCTATAAACTGGGCCATTATAAATGGTGAGCGAAAAACAGGATTAACCACATTTTTTCTTGATAGGGAAATGGATACCGGCATTATTATAAGCCGGCAGGAAGTTGATATTGCCGAGGACGAAACGGCCGGCGAACTCCATAATAGGTTAATGCACCTTGGTGCTAACATGGTTGTTAATACTGTACAACTGTTGGCAGAAGGGAATTTTACCCCTATTTCTCAGGATAGACTTGCAGCTGGACAGAAGTTAAATCCGGCACCAAAAATCTTCCGGGAAACGTGCCGAATTAATTGGAATTTGGAGGTTGATCGGGTTTATAATCTCATCCGTGGGTTAAGCCCATATCCGGCTGCCTGGAGCGAGATGCTTGTAAATGCCGATGGGAATGAGGTTACCGTTCCGGTTAAAGTTTTTAGGGCCGAAAGGGTAGTACAGAACCATAAAAATTCGTTTGGCGCAATTGTTACCGATGGGAAAAGATACCTTCAGGTAGCATCAGGAAAGGGTTATATCGATATTAAAGTTATTCAACAGTCGGGGAAAAAATCGATGCCAATCGATGAATTCTTAAGGGGTTGGCACAATGCAATACTTGTCAGGATGCTTTGATTCTGATTACGGCAATATTGTCTGTCAAATTTGCGAATAACTTAACCCGTGCTGGACTGGACCTGTTGTTATCATAGTCGGTAGTTATACCTGCTCTTTAGTTTATTACCTGAATAAATCAATTTATAAGTTCCATGATTGTGTCTTTATCGGCCAGCTTGAGCGGGTTGCCAGCATCGATGAACAGCTGCGACAGCTGTTCTTTTTTAGCCTGTAGTTTGAGAATTTTTTCCTCAACGGTATTCAGCGTTATAAAACGGTACACGAAAACATTTTTGCGCTGGCCTATCCGGTGAGCGCGTGATGTGGCCTGCATTTCAGAGGCCGGGTTCCACCACGGGTCAAGAATAAAAACGTAGTCGGCAGCCGTTAAGTTTAAACCAATCCCTCCGGCTTTAAGCGAGATTAAAAATACCTTTTTCTCCGGGTTACTTTGAAATTCCTCCACAATTTGGTTACGGTTGTTGGTTTCCCCGGTTAGTTTATGGTAACCCATGTTTTGTCCCTGAATGTATTTTTCAACCTGCTCCAGGTGTTTAACAAAGGATGAGAAAATTAGAATTTTATGGTTTTCGGAGATGACGCTCTCAACGCTCCGGGTAACATCCTCAAATTTACCGGACTCCATTTCCCTGTACTCATCGAGTAAGGCCGGATGGTTGGCAATTTGCCGTAAGCGTGTTAATCCGGTGAGGATTGATATGGACGATTTTTCTATTCCCACCTGTTCAATGCTGCTGATGATAGAGTTCCGGATCATCGATTTTTCCTTCTCGTAAATTTGCTGCTGATCCTCAGCCATATCGCAGTATATTATTTGTTCGGTTAGCATTGGCAAATCCTTGGCAACCTGTTCCTTGGTCCTGCGGAGTATAAACGGATTTATCAGGTGTTTAAGCTGCTTTTCCTTCTGATCATCGCCATTTTTTTCGATGGGAACAATGTATTCGTTTCGGAACGATTTTAGGCTGCCCAGCATCCCCCGGTTCAGAAAATTCAGCTGTGACCAAAGGTCGCTAAGTGAATTTTCAATGGGTGTACCGCTAAGTGCCAAAAAATGGCTCGCCTTGAGCAGTAGAACGGAACGGTAGATTTTTGAGAATGGATTTTTTATGGTTTGACTTTCGTCCAGTATTACATAGTTGAAATTTAAGTCTTTGAAAAAATCAATGTCGTTTCGAACAATGCCGTAGGTTGTAATTACAATGTTAGACTTTAACAGTTTGGTTGCAGATTTGGTTCTTTGGGATCCTACATGTAGCGTAATGGTCAGGCTGGGAGTAAAACGCTGTGCCTCCCGTTGCCAGTTGTGCACCAGCGATGTGGGTACTACAATCAACGATGTGCTGGGCTGCTGTTCGCCTTGTTCCTTTGCGTACTGGAGTATTGCCAGGGTTTGAAGAGTTTTGCCCAACCCCATGTCATCGGCTAGGCAGCCATTCATTCCATTGTCCCGTAACAGGTTTAGCCAGTGGTAGCCCTGAATTTGGTAGTCGCGTAGCGTGGCGGCTAAATTTTGGGGAAGCTGTATGCTTTCAACGTGGAACTGATTGAATTTTGCACCCAGTTCCTGAGCCGACGGGGCATGAATTTGGCTATCGACCAGTAGGTTGAATAACGACTTTGGCAATTTCAGCCTTTTATCTGATTCTTTGCCCATTAAGAACATTGGCTTGTACTTGGTGAACCAGATTTCAGGTAGTACAAAAATTTGACCGTTGGGCAATACGTATTCCCTAATATCTTTAACTATATTTTTTTTCAGGTAAATGAAAGGAACTTCAAATTCACCCAGTTTAATACGGCCGTAAAGGTCGAACCAGTCCTCCTCCGATTTTGCTGAAATATCAAAATGGAATCTATTCAGGTAAAAATGTCTGTTTGCATACGCCTGTTTTATGGTAAATCCAGACTTTTCCAGGGATTCGCTGTTGAGGTTTAGCCATTCAACCAGCGCGTAAAGGGTATCGGTTTTTACATCAATATTTGCCGGAATCAGCTCAGCGTCGTTTATTTTTTTTAGGTTGAATTTTTCCGTTAGGGTATTGGTAACCAATCTTTCCCAGCCCTCGTTCCTGGTAAATTTGGTGAAAGTGTATCGGTTATTTTCTGTACTCAGGTAAACCTCGGAGATTTTAGCTGCATTGGCAGGGTAGGTTTTGTCTCCGTACTGAAAGCTGAGCGTTAGGCAGGTCTCGCCATTTAACCTTTCTTCCAGCGAAAGAATGGGCTTACCCTCCGTTTTTTCTTCTATGATGCTGAACCCAGTGGCCTCTACAAGTTGATTTTTGATGGTATTTAGCACAAAAGTCTCCATATACCGATGTTCCGTAGATTTAGGAATTATAATATGACTTTTGCCAATGAATGGCAAAATTTTTTTCCCGTCTATACCCCTAAACCTGTAAAGCTTATTCTGAATTCGTACAATGCAGGGCTCATTGGTAATTACCTCGCTGTTACCAGTATCAATTTTGACATTCTTTTCTTTGCTTACTGCCGATATGGAATACTTGAATTCATCTGGACTCAGTTCGAACCTGAAAAGGGGCTGAACAACTTCAGGCTCAACCTCAAGTTTTTTTTCGATGTAAAGCGTATTTACCTTTCTCTCCCTTACGAATACAGGGGTATTGTTCCTTGCCGCAATGTCAATGCACTTTGCAATGCGTCTATCGATGTAGCCCCTCACGTACCGGGTTAACTGTTCATCCTTGGCCAGCACGGCCAAAAAATCAACTACCGATTTGGCATTCTTTGCAAAATGTTTCTGTAATGCTTTTTCTGTAATCTCGTTTAGCTGTTTAACAATCTCCCTCTGGTATTCTGAGAGCTTCTCGGATTCCTTCTCCAGGTTTTCGGCTAAAATATTCTCCTTAATACGGAATATACCCTTGTTTTCCGATTCATCGGTAAAATGGGCACCAAGTACAAGCCCAAATTGCCTGTGCGGTTGTACTGTTAAAACGAATGTAGCTTGGGTGTTGAAAACCATCCCTGGAATTTTGTCACAATAATAGTAATTTGGGCAGTGAGTTCAATGTTAATTTAATTCCAAATTTTAACCGATATGCAAATAGCAGGCTAGCAGTGCTGTACCATTATTGCGGTTAAATTTGCTAGGGTTATATTGCCTTTGATATAATACTATTGAGTATTTTTGTATATTGATATTTTTTAATTTTCAAACAATGAGGCAGTTACTTATTCTTGTGGCATTTATAGTATCGTTTGCTGCGGCTATGGCCCAGGAAAATGTTGCTACACCTACCGTCGAGTGTTCCCGTGATAAGGTAAGAATAGATGGAAAAGCATACTATATCCATATTGTTAAAAGCGGTGAAACTCTGTACGCAATAAGTAAGGCTTACGGCATTTCCCAGTCAGAAATTGCCACCAACAACCCCGATATTTATGGGGGGATTAAGGTTGGCCAGGCACTTAAAATACCTGTAAAATCTGTGGAACAGGACGGTAACGAAAAGTACATATACCATATTGTAAGGAAGAAGGAAACACTTTTTGGCCTGTCGCGGCAGTATGGCGTTAGCATAAACGAAATAGTTAAGCTAAACCCGGAAGTTAAGGAAGGCTTACAGCAAAGCCAGGTGGTATTAATTCCAAAGTTTAAGGATATTCCTCAAAACGACCAACCGGCCGTTGACTCTTTAAGCTTTGTAGTACACGAGGTTCAACCCAAGGAAGGATTGTTTGCCATTTCCCGTAGGTACGGTGTTGATGTTGGCGAAATAGAATTCTACAATAAGGATCAGTTGGCCGATGGTGTTAAGCTGGGGACATCGCTTCGGATTCCCATTAAAACCAAGGCCGATACCGCTAAAATTATTGATGCCGCTATAAAGGAACCCGAGTATTCATGCAATACTGACTACACGTACAGTGGCAATCCGTTCAACATCGCTCTTTTTCTCCCTTTTACCCAGTCAGAATCCGGCGAACAGGACAATGAAATTGAAGTAACAGATGATCAGCAGCCGGAATCCAAACCGGCGAACTCCGGCCAGCAAAAGAAAAAGTTCTCGCCCGTAACGCAGGCATCGCTGCAGTTTTACGAGGGTTTCTTAATTGCCATGGACTCCATGAAACGATCGGGCGTTTCAATTAACCTATCGGTATTCGATACCAAAAAAAAGAAAACGGAGGTTGAAAATTTGCTGCGAAGGGGGTTACCGGAAACAGACCTTATTGTGGGATCATTTTTTATTGATGAGATTCAGCCAATAGCAAACTATGCTGTGGAAAATGGCGTTGCCATGGTTTCGCCACTGTACAGCGGGCCAACGGTACTCCCCGAAAATTCGAATATCATTTCCGTTAACCAGTCCTTTAGAACTCAGCTGGATATTTTCCTGAACCACTTTGAGTTTTCCGATACTTGCAGGTACCTGGTAGTTTACGACAAGGGAAACCTCTACTCATCAACAATTAAGCACTTCGATTCGCTTTTGGTGAAAAAAAATGTTGATACCAGCCGGGTGAAAAGGTTCATCCACCAAACTGCAACCGGCAAATCGGCCGATGTACAGGACTCCCTGTTGGCACTTCTCGCGGCGGATATGTATAATGTGGTAATCATTCCCTCGGAGGACGAACCCTTCGTTTCCGAGTTTCTTGGGCATCTTTACGGGGTCAAATCGTTCTACAATTTAAAAACTATGGTATATGGCCCGGCCCGCTGGCAAAAAATGAAAAATATCCCCAGCGATTATCTTTATAAGCTAAACCTACATGTTTTTACCCCATTTTATGTTGATTATACGCGAACCCCCGTAAAACATTTTGTGGCGGACTATAGAGATTTTTATAGGGCCGAGCCAAGCCAGTACTCATTCCTTGGCTACGATGTTGGACTTTATTTTATCTCTGCGCTAAGAACTTATGGGGCGAACTTTACACGATGCCTACAGCATTGCAATACGGGATTGCTCCAATCCCAATTCTCATTCAAAAAATATAACCCTGAATCATCGTTCCAAAACATGCAGCAATTTACCGTTGGTTATACCATGGATTATGATGTTGTACGGGTAAGGTAATTCTGGACGGACTATTTATATTTTTCAGCCTATTTAAACGGTTGTCCATTTAGAGCGGTCTTTTTGCTTTTTCTGCTTTTTGAATTTTTATCGATTAGGAAAATATGCTTAGCAATTCAAGATTGGCCGAAACGGAGGGCTGGTTATCAATTGGCGTAAACACCTTGCTGTTTATTCTGAAATATTGGGCGGGGGTAGTTACCGGTTCATTGGCATTGGTAGCAGATGCCTGGCATACTCTTTCTGATTCCATCAGTTCGGTATTTGTCATTTTTGGGGTAAAACTATCGGGCAAGCCTGCCGATAAAAAGCATCCCTTTGGACACGGTAGAACTGAGCTAATTACATCCATATTAATTGGCGCAATGTTGGCCTTTGTGGCATTCTACTTTTTTCAGGAGGGTGTTGCCAGGTTACGTTTGCACGAGATGGTTAAGTACGGGCCAATTGCTATTATTGCAACCGTAACATCTATAGCAATGAAAGAAGGCTTGGCGCAATACGCATTTATTATTGGCCGTAAATCGCGTTCACAGTCAGTTTTTGCCGATGGTTGGCACCATAGGAGCGATGCCCTTTCGTCTGTTGTTGTGCTGGCTGGAATTTTCTTCGGGAAATATTTTTGGTGGATAGATGGTATCCTGGGAATTATTGTGGCAATTCTAATTTTTTACGCGGCCTACAAGGTAATTATGGATGCTGCGGGTGTAATTCTGGGTGAAGAACCATCCGAGGAAGTCATCGGTGAGGTGACAAAAATTGTTGGAGAAATTGCAAGAATTGAGCTGGATCCACATCATTTTCATCTGCATAACTATGTTCAACATCAGGAACTCACCTTTCATGTTAGGTTCCCCCGCGGAATGCAAATTGATGAAGCGCATCAGATTGTATCCGAGATAGAGTATGAAATTCACCGTAAGCTCAACATTGACGCCACAATACATATTGAGCCCCCCAAATCAGCAGAAGTCCACAATCACGAGGATTAATACTGATATTTGGTAGTTAAACCCCGGTAAAGGTTCATTCTATACCTACCGATTTTTCCCAAGGTAAATATACACATACCTTGCTAAGTAGCATATTCCCGCCCAAATTTTCTGATGTTAAACATATCGCTTCAGTCGTTTTAGACGGTTTAAACCATTAACTTTGCTTGAGTTAATGGCTTATTACAGAACTTACCTAACCTAAAATATTGAAATATGGCTGATGTTGATTTATCGGCGTATGGAATAGAGGAACCCGCTGAGGTTATCTACAACCCGGATTACGATTTACTATTCAGGCACGAAACCGATTCAGAGTTGCAAGGTTTTGAGCGTGGATACGTTACAACGCTGGGAGCAGTTAATGTTGATACTGGTATATTTACGGGTCGGTCGCCCAAGGATAAATACGTGGTAAAGGAACCAAACTCTGAACCTAACGTCTGGTGGGCCCAGGAAGCTAAAAAAGGTTCCGACAATAAACCAATACCGCAGGATGTGTGGGATCATCTGAAAAAAGTAAGCGCGGCCCAGCTCAGCGGGAAAAAACTTTACGTTATAGATGCATACTCTGGGGCTAATGAAGATTCCCGCCTTTGTGTCAGGTTTGTTATGGAGGTTGCCTGGCAGGCCCATTTTGTAAAAAACATGTTTATACGCCCTTCCGACGATGAGCTGAAAACCTTTACCCCCGATTTTGTGGCTTTGGTGGCCTCCAAAACATCGAATCCCGAATGGAAAAGCCAAAATTTGAACAGCGAGGTTTTTGTGGCTTTTCACCTTACTGAGCGTATGGCCCTTATTGGGGGAACATGGTATGGGGGTGAAATGAAGAAGGGAATTTTTTCGGTGATGAATTACTACCTTCCGCTGAAAGGGATTGCCTCCATGCACTGTAGTGCTAACGTGGGTTCCAACGGCGATGTCGCAATTTTCTTTGGATTATCCGGCACTGGCAAAACAACACTTTCTGCCGACCCGAATCGTGCATTGGTTGGAGATGATGAGCATGGCTGGGACGATAATGGAGTTTTCAACTTTGAGGGTGGCTGCTATGCCAAGTGCATCGATCTTGATCCCACTAAAGAGCCCGATATATTTGCAGCTATTCATCGCGATGCTTTGCTGGAAAATATTGAGGTTGACGCTGATGGTAATATCAATTTCCATTCCAAACAAAAAACCGAAAATACCAGGGTGTCATATCCAATATACCACATACACAATATTGTAAAACCCGTATCCCGTGCAGGCCATGCCAAGCATGTAATATTTCTAACTGCCGATGCTTTTGGTGTTTTGCCCCCGGTTTCCAGGTTGACCCCCAACCAAACCCAGTATCACTTTTTAAGTGGATTTACGGCCAAGCTGGCTGGAACCGAAAGGGGTGTTTTGGAGCCACAACCTACATTCAGCAGTTGTTTTGGACAGGCTTTTTTAATGCTGCATCCAACAGTTTACGCCCGTGAACTGGTAAAAAAAATGCAGCAGAATAATTCAAAGGCCTACTTGGTAAATACCGGATGGATTGGCGGTGCGTATGGTGTCGGTAACCGAATTGACTTGCCATCGACCCGGGCAATAATCAATGCAATTTTAGGTGGTTCCATGGAAAACTCTGAGTTTGAAACACTCCCCATTTTTAACCTCCAGATTCCCAAAACAATAAATGGGGTTGACCCCAAACTACTTAACCCGCGTAATAGCTGGCCCAATTCCGGGGATTGGGACTCAGCTGCACGCGGTTTAGCCGAAAAGTTTATCAAAAACTTTCAGAATTTTACCGACAATGAGTGGGGGCAAAGGCTTGTAAATGCCGGACCTATCCTTTAAACTTTTTCAAATAAATATCCCTCTAACGATCTGGTAAAAAACCAGACCGTTTTTTTCAACAATCATGTAGTCAGTGTATTAAAAAAATAATAAAACTCAATTTTGAATCTTTTAACTTTCAACTTTCAGCTTTTATTTCTCATAATGCTATATTTGTGCGATGGAAACACTGGTAAAAATTGCAATTGTACTTTTGGCCTACCTAATGGGCTCAATACCAACCTCCGTGTGGGTAGGAAAAGTATTTTACAAAATTGATGTAAGGGATCACGGGAGCGGCAATGCTGGCGCTACAAATACAATAAGGGTAATGGGTTTGCTGCCGGGCATTTTCGTTTTTATTGTTGATGTGCTAAAAGGTTACCTTGCCGTTCGGTTACTGTACCTAACAGATTTCTACATTCCAAAAACAGGAATGTTCATCAATTTTCAGCTGATACTTGGAATAGCGGCACTGCTGGGCCATATTTTCCCAATTTTTGCTCAGTTTAGGGGAGGTAAGGGGGTTGCTGTTCTTTCAGGTGTTGTGCTGGCTTTGCATCCGTATGCCACCCTTTTCGTATTTTTGATATGGACCATTTCGGTTCTTATCACACGCTATGTGTCCTTGAGTTCTATGATTGCAGGCTTTTCATTTCCGTTGCTGCTAATTTTTGTATATCGATCCACGAATCCTTCTCTGATTCTTTTTGCATTTATTCTGGCTGTGTTAATGCTTTTTACCCACCAAAAGAATATCGAAAGGCTTATCAAAGGCGAGGAGTCTAGACTTCATCTGAGGAAAAAGAAGAGTAACGGCGTATCATAAGCCGTTGAAGAAAGCCTGTGGGGTCAATTCCTATTTGTTGAACCTTACTTTTTTCATTCTAAAATATTGATTACTTTTGTACCTTCCAATTTTACTGAACCTATGATTAAAATTACATTTCCCGATGGTAATGTTCGCGAATACCCACAGGGTATTACCGGACTGGAGATCGCAAAAAGCATATCGGAGCGTTTGGCAAACGATGTGCTATCGGTAACCGTTAATGGCGAGGTTTGGGACCTCACCCGGGGAATAACAACAAATGCAACAGTTACACTTCACAAGTGGGACGATGAACCGGGGAAACATGCTTTTTGGCATTCGTCGGCACACCTAATGGCCGAGGCACTCGAGAGCCTTTATCCTGGCATTAAGTTTGGCATTGGTCCAAGTATCGAGAATGGTTTTTACTACGATATCGATTTTGATAAGTATAGTATTTCCGAGGAAGACCTTTCTAGGATAGAGGAAAGGATGATGGAATTTGTCCGCCAAAAACAGGCAATTACCCGTAAGGAAATATCCAAGGCCGAAGCGTTAAAAACATTCACAGAGAAAGGCGATCCATACAAGGTAGAATTGATCCGCGATTTAGAGGACGGTACAATCAGCTTCTACTCGCAGGGCGATTTTACTGATCTTTGCCGGGGGCCGCATTTACCTAATACAGGGTACATTAAGGCAGTTAAGTTACTTAGCGTTGCAGGTGCTTACTGGAGAGGAAACGAAAAGAATAAAATGCTTACGCGTATTTACGGTATTACATTTCCCCAAAAGAAAATGCTCGATGAGTATTTACTTTTGCTGGAAGAAGCCAAAAAACGCGATCACCGTAAAATTGGTAAGGAACTTGAACTTTTTACCTTTTCGCAGAGCGTTGGTGCGGGTTTACCGCTGTGGCTACCCAAAGGGGCTGAGCTACGGGATCGACTGGAGATGTTTCTCAAGAAAGTTCAGAAAAAATACGGGTACGAGCAGGTTATTTCGCCCCATATCGGCCAAAAGGAACTTTATGTTACATCGGGCCATTGGGCTAAATATGGTCAGGATAGCTTTCGCCCTATCACTACCCCGCAGGAAGGCGAGGAATTTTTGTTGAAGCCAATGAACTGTCCTCACCACTGTGAAATGTACAAAGCAAAACCTCACTCGTACAAAGATCTACCCGTTCGTTTTGCCGAATTTGGAACCGTTTACCGTTACGAGCAAAGCGGCGAACTGCATGGCTTGACCCGTGTGCGTGGCTTTACCCAGGACGATGCCCATTTATTTTGTCGTCCCGATCAGCTGAAGGAAGAGTTCGTAAAAGTAATAGACATTGTGCTTTACATTTTTAAAACGCTTAATTTTAATGATTATACAGCACAGATATCGCTACGTGACCCCAATAATAAGGAAAAGTATATAGGAACAGATGAAAATTGGGAAAAGGCTGAAAGGTCTATTGTTGAAGCGGCTGCCGAACGTGGCCTAAAAACAACCACGGTGTTGGGCGAGGCTGCATTCTACGGGCCAAAGCTCGATTTTATGGTAAAGGATGCCATTGGACGTAAGTGGCAGCTGGGAACTATACAGGTTGACTACAATCTTCCCGAACGGTTTCAGCTGGAGTATATTGGAGCCGATGATAAGCGTTACCGCCCAGTAATGATCCATCGTGCACCGTTTGGTTCCATGGAGCGTTTTGTCGCCGTGCTCATTGAGCATACCGGTGGTAAATTTCCGCTCTGGCTAACCCCCGATCAGGTTGTGGTTTTACCCATTAGCGAAAAATATTCCGAATACGCAAAAAAAGTTTTGAATTTCCTAAATAATTCCGATATTCGCACGCTAATTGACGACCGTAACGAAAAAATAGGTAAAAAGATCAGGGATAATGAGTTACGTAGGATTCCGTACCTGCTAATTGTTGGCGAGAAGGAGGAAGAATCCAATTCGGTTGCGGTCCGCGTTCAGGGTGAGGGCGATAAAGGACAAATGAAACTTGATGATTTTGTTACCCTGATAAATGATGAGGTAAGTAAACAATTACAAGGAATATAGTATTAACTAAAAAAGGAGGATAAAACCATAGCACCTGAAATCAACAAAAGGGCGGACACGGAGAACAAAATTCTCATTAACGAGGAAATACGGAACCGTTCTGTTCGCTTGGTAGGCGATAATATTGAAAACCCTGGTGTTTACACCATTGACGTGGCCCGTAGAATGGCTGAGGATATGGAGTTGGATTTAGTGATGATTTCCGATAAGGCAGATCCACCGGTGTGTAAAATTATTGATTACCAAAAATTCCTTTACCAGCAAAGAAAGAAACAGAAAGAAATTAAGGCAAATACCCAAAAGGTTGTTATCAAAGAAATTCGTTTTGGGCCCAATACCGACGAGCATGATTACAACTTCAAGCTAAAACATGCCGAGAATTTTTTGGAAGATGGTGCAAAGGTTAAGGCTTATGTGTTTTTTAAGGGGCGTTCAATCCTTTTCAAGGAGCATGGTGAGATTTTGCTGTTAAAATTTGCGCAGGACCTAGAGGAGCTGGGGAAAGTTGAACAACTTCCCAAGCTGGAAGGGAAAAGGATGATAATGTTAATATCGCCGAAAGGAATAAAGAAGAAAAAATAGATTTATTTACCCAATAATTAGTTGAGAATGCCAAAAACAAAGACTCATTCCGGAGCGAAGAAAAGGTTTTCTTTAACCGGCTCAGGTAAGATTAAAAGGAAACATGCCTTCAAGAGTCATATCCTTACGAAAAAGGAAACCAAGCAAAAACGCAACCTTACTCACTTTGCGATAGTTAGCAAAGCCGATGAGAATCGTGTTTTGACCATGCTTGGCATGAAGTAGTTCCATTTATTCTTTTACTTATTTTTAATTATTAACCAGAGTGAATTAGCACAGAAGAGTCCGGTAGAACGGAACGCTAACCATTCAAAAATTTAAAAAAAATGCCACGTTCAGTAAATTCAGTAGCATCAAGGGCTAGAAGGAAGAAAATTCTTAAGCAGACCAAGGGGAATTTTCTTGCGAGGAGAAATGTATATACAGTTGCCAAGAACACCCTTGAAAAAGGTTTAACCTACGCCTACCGCGATAGAAAGAAGAAAAAGATTGAGTTCCGTGCCCTATGGATACAGCGTATAAATGCTGCAGTAAGACCCTACGGAATGACATATTCCGAATTTATGGGCAAGATTAACAAGCAGGGTATTGCAATTAACCGCAAGGTTCTTGCCGATTTAGCCATGAATCATCCTGAAGCATTTAAGTCAATAGTAGATTCTTTAAATTAGGATATTTTTAGTAACTAGTAATAAGGGAGAGGCGCAAGTTTCTCCCTTTTATTTCAGAAGGCTGGAGCTCTAAACAACAGCGGTTTATTTCTATAATTTCCGCATATTTTCCCCTCAACATTTTAAAATATAGGGGTTCCCACTGTTCCGTTAAATTTCATTTAAATGTTTGTATTATGGCTTATATTATTCGTGAGTTTTATATATTGCGTCAAATTCCTTGTTAATGCTCAGAGTTGCAATTATTGGTTACGGTAGAATGGGGCACGAGGTTGAAGCGGTAGCCCTGGAACGGGGACATCGCGTTGTACTAAAAATCGATAAGGATAATGCTCACGAGTTAAACCCGTTAAACCTGAAAGAGGTTGATGTTGCCATTGAATTTACCGTACCTCAAACAGTCAGAAAAAATGTGGAGGCATGTTTGGCGACGGGTATTCCCGTTGTATGCGGAACCACCGGTTGGAACAACGGCCTATCGTCTGTTGTTGAAAAGGTTAACGCGGGGAATGGTACATTTTTTTATGCCTCAAACTATAGCGTGGGTGTAAATATTTTTTTTAGGTTGAATTCGATACTTGCCAAGTATTTGGCAAAAGTCGGGAATTATACCGTAGATATTCAGGAAACTCATCATACCCAGAAATTAGATGCTCCAAGCGGGACGGCAATTAGTTTGGCCAATATAATTGCTGAGGAGTATTCCACCTTGAGCGGTTGGAGCTTGGCTCCGGCTTACGAGGCTGGGAAAATTTCCATTGAATCTGTTCGCGAGGGAACGGTTCCCGGTACACACACGGTAAACTTTGAATCGGAGCAGGATAGAATAGTTTTGTCCCATATCGCAAAAAACCGCAGGGGATTTGCGCTTGGAGCGATATTGGCCGCGGAGTTTATTGTCGGGAAAAAGGGGTATTACACCATGGATGATTTACTCCATTTCGACTAGTCAATTATATTACCTATTTTTATACCACATTTTCAACATACCAAGTATGACGAACAGAATAAAAAAATTCCTCTCAAACAAGTATTTTAAGCTTGCTTCTGCCGCACTCATTTACATACTCTGGATAATTTGGATTGGCAACTACTGGCTGATGCTTGGGTTAGCGGTTATTTTCGATTTTTATATCACAAAAAAGGTAAATTGGACCTTCTGGAAAAAACGGGGACAGAAAAAAACAGTCCTCATTGAGTGGGTCGATGCAATAATATTTGCAGTTATAGCGGCAACCCTTATTCGAATGTTTTTCATTGAGGCCTATACCATTCCTACCTCATCCATGGAAAAAAGCTTGCTGGTGGGCGATTACCTGTTTGTAAGCAAGGTTAGTTATGGCCCTAAAATGCCCAACACCCCGATTTCGTTCCCGTTTGTTCATCACACTTTGCCGTTTACGAAATACACCAAGTCGTTTATCGAATGGCCCCGTTGGCCATATAAGCGAATAGCGGGACTGGGCAATATTCAGCGGAAAGTTGTGGTGGTATTTAACTTTCCTGAAGGAGATACCGTGGTGTTACAAGATCAGAATTACAGCTACTATACCCAGGAACGCGTGTATGGACG
>JBFXEO010000041.1:0-15936 GCA_050180015.1 Bacteroidales bacterium
CCCCCACGGCCAATGCCTACATCAGTCACAGTTCAATGACGAACTATGACATGGTGAGTAGATTCCCGAAAAGGAACGACATGAGATTGGGGGCGTACCCCGGGGTTAAAAACACAAAAAAGATACCGATGGCCATTCCCAGCGACCATAGCATTCCTATGGCCGAATCTTCGCGTAGGATTTTCCCTTTGGTTAAAAATTCGAGCCCAAGTGCCGTAAGTACAGAGAATACCGCAGCCCCCAGAATGGGGTTGAGCCCCAAGTACCAGGCAATTCCTATCCCACCAAATGAAGCATGGGTAATTCCACCGCTTAAAAACACCAACCTTCTGGAAACAATGTAGGTGCCAATAAATCCTGCAATAGTAGAAATTAGCAACGATGCAATAAACGCATTTTGAATGAATTGGTAGCTGAAGAATTCTAGCATAAAGTTTTGTTATTCGTTACATTTTTCCCCTGGTACCGCTTACCTTTTTATGGATTTTTCACTTCAAAAGCCATCATTTTTTGTTCGAAATTCAGCTATGGTCATGATTGTGATCCAGCAAAACGGTATGGGGTACCGGGCCGTGGGCAATAATTTGTATGGGACAGTTGTATGCGGCCAGCTGCTGGTTGGTTATCTGGTTCGACTTGTGGTAAAACAAGGTTCCATTAACGCAGGCTATTGTTTTTACATACGAGGTTATTGTACCCAAATCGTGCGATACTATAACAATTGCCATTCGTTTGTTCAACTTCTTGAGCAGTTCGTATAGCTCCCCTTCAAACTTGCTGTCCACGTAGGTGTTGGGCTCATCAAGGATAAGTAGTTTAGGGTCGGAAATAAGGGCCCGGCAGAGTAAAACCCGTTGAAGCTGCCCGCCCGAAAGAGCACCAATACTCTTACTTTTCAGATGATCTATGCCGGTAGCCCGCATGTGCCTGATGGCATTGTCCCGATGTTTGCGCCCATAGCGTCCGAATAATCCTTGGTTGGCCAGTAAGCCGGAAAGAACAACCTCCATAACGGTTATGGGAAATGTTTTATCAATTTGTCCGGCCTGCGGTAAATAGCCAAATAGCGATCCACCTCTGCCGGAAGAATACCTAACCTCGCCGCTGAATGGTTTTAGCTGACCGATTAGCAACTTCAGCAGGGTTGTTTTTCCCCCGCCGTTGGGGCCAACAATGCCAATAAAATCATTCTCAAAAATGGTAAGCGAGACATCCCTTAAAACCACCTCGCTACCGTAACCGGCAGTAACATTACTAACCTGTACTATCGGATTCATTTTTTCGTCCATGCTATTCTCCTGCAAGTGCGTTGGCAATTTGAACCATACTTTCACACCAATTCTCGGCAAGAGGATCAATCTTAACAACCCTGCCACCAATTTCATCGGCAATAACCTGTGCATTGTGTATATCGAACTGGCTTTGTGAAAGTACAGTCCGAATGCCCAATTCCTTGGCCATTTTTACAGTACCAACTAGTTCATTGACGGACGGACTTTTACCTTCTGCTTCAATGCTCAGCTGCTTGAGGCTATAATCCCGGGCAAAGTAGCTGAGTGCAGGGTGATATATCAAAAAAGATTTTGATTTCATTGATTCTAGCACGGTGGAGACGACCGTATTTACACTATCAATTCTTGCAGCAAACCTGTCGAAGTTAGCCTGCAATGCCGATTTTTGGTTGGGGTATGCTGCTTGCAACGCCTTCAGCATTACACCCGCCATGCGCTTTGCCTCAATGGCCGACAACCATATATGCGGGTCAACGCCGTGGTGGTGCGATTCTTCGACTTCTTCCGCATGGCTATCGTCACCCCGGATTAACCGGGCCCCTTCGGAAAGGTTAATGTATTTTACCGGGTAATTACCCCGAAGCTTGGGCTCAAGACCCTTCTCAAAATCAAGCAACCCGATGGAAAAGTAAATATTTGCAGCGCTAAGATCGACAAGCTGTGCGGGTGTTGGCTCGTACATTTCGGGGCCCGACCCCGGTGGAACCAAAACCTTTACCTGAACCATAGAATCGGCCAGCTGCTCCACGAAATATTTAAGAGGCAGAATGCTAACCACCACTGTAGGCTTTGCAGACATTTTAGCTTTGCTGTTGCAACCATAGAATGTTATCCCTAAAAGAATCAGTGCAACTGTAAAGTATTTTTTGGTCATAATCCGTATAAAATTTGATCATAAAGTTACACAAATGTAGCCATTTAAAAACTCCAATAAGTTGAATTTGTTTAAACCGGCATTTGTCAACTTCACAATATTTTTACTTTTACCGTTGTGTTATATTGCAAACTTTTGTTAATTTGCTGGTTACAAACCAATCTGCTATGCTGTTAAAGACTAGGCTATTTACGATCTGCATGTTTTCCCTTTGTATTGTTAACGGATTTTCGCAATCTACACCAAAAGATAGCTTGGAAAACTTGCTGTCAACGTCAACGGGCAAGCAAAAACTTGCAATACTTTTTGAGTTGTCCGATTTAACCTCAAACACCTCCGACGGGCTCAAGTACGCCGAGGAGGCAGTTGGTGTGGCAAAAAAAATAAACGGGAACTCTTTGGTTGATGCCTATGATAATCTTGGGTTTGTTTACTACAGCCAGTACCAGGATATTCAAGCTATTGCGTGTTTTAAAAAGGCGCTGGGATTAAGCGATCAAATTAATTACCGGAAGGGAACGTTGAATGCGTTAAAAAATATGGCGCACATTTACTACTACATCGACTCCCTTGAGCAATCTAAAAACTACTCGGATCAGCTATTAAGAAAGGCCATAGAGTTTGACAGCGTCAGGTTTCATGCCCACGCTCTTTACCAGCTGGGGTTAATACAGAAGTCTTACGGGAACACTGATTCTGCACTAATCCTGATGAACCAAACCTTAGAATTGAGCCAAGAAATTGATGATAAAAAAGAAATAGCCCTAGTTTACAACCAGCTTGGTCAGTATTACTATACAACAGCCGATTACGGTAAATCTAAGGACTACTATATTAAAGAGATACAAATCAAGGAGGGGTTAAACGATTTACAGGGGTTAGCTATTGCCTGCTATAATTTTGGCAATACACTTACAAGTATTGGAAGTTACCAGCAAGCCCTGGAACAGTTTCAGCGGGCGTTGACAATATTCGAAAAAATTGATGGGCAAGAAGAAATTGCCGTATCGTGTACCGGAATAGGCATGGTATATGAAAATCTATCGCAAAGCGTACTGGCAATTAAGGAGAACCAAACCAACTACAGCAAGGCACTGGACTACCATCAGCGGGCACTGCAAATTTTCAAGGATTTGGGAATGAAAGATGCCCAGGGAAGTTCCCTTCAAAACATTGCCAACGTTCATTCCCGCCTAACCACCAATCAGCTTGTTGTCCAGTACGGCGAAGAATGGGAGGATTCACTTTCCAGGTTATCATCTAAAGCCATATTGAATACCTTCAGCACGGCATTGGATTACTACAATCAGGCGTTGTCCATTTTTACTGAAACTAAGAATGAGGGCGAAATAGCAAAGGTTTACATAAACCTGGGGACAACTTACAGCTGGGCTAGAAATTGGAACCGGGCCGATAAGTTTTTAAATGATGGGCTGCGGCTTGCCCGAAAGGTAAACTTGCCGTATGATATTTCCGCAGCTCTTTACGCGTTGGGCGAGAGTAATTTAATGCAGGGAAAAGCAAATATTGCCGAGGAGCAATTTCTGGAATGTGCCAAACTCTCGAAAGAGCTAGGACTAAAGGAAACGCTCCGGTACTGCTACGATAAACTTTCCAAGCTTTACGAACAAAAGGGTAATATCGCCAAGGCCTTTGTTTACCATAAGATGGCCGTAAAAATTAAGGATGAAATCTTTTCTGAAAAGAGCCAGAAAATAATCACCGAAATGCAAACCAAGTACGAAACGGAAAAAAAGGAACAGGAAATAAAACTTCTCAGCAACGAAAAAGCCTTACAGGATGTAACCATACAACGGCAAAGGCTAATGATTATTGGGGCAATTATTGGGGTTATACTAATTCTGATGGTTGCCCTGTTGATGTTCAAGATGTTTAGGGATAAACAGAAGGCCAACCAGATTCTTGAAGAAAAGAACAATCTAATAACCCAACAAAAACAGGAAATAACCGATAGCATTAAGTATGCCAGCCGTATTCAGAGGGCGGTACTTCCATCGTACGATCTTATTAATGGAGCCTTACCCGAGCATTTCGTGCTGTTTATGCCACGGGATATTGTGAGCGGTGATTTCTACTGGATGACTAGTAAGAATGACAGGGTTGTACTCGTTGCTGCCGATTGCACGGGACACGGTGTCCCGGGTGCATTCATGAGCATGCTTGGTGTTTCGTTCCTCTACGAAATTGTTAACAAGGAAAGCATACTGCAACCGGCCACCATACTCAATCAGCTTCGTAGTCACATTAAAACAACCCTTAGCCAAACCGGGAAGCTCGATGAGCAGAAGGACGGCATGGACATCTCCATCTGTGTCATCAACCGGCAGGGAATGAAAATGGAGTGGTCCGGTGCATACAATCCGCTTTACCAAATTCGTAAGGGCGAGTTAACCGAGTATAAGCCGGATAAGATGCCCGTTGCCGTGCATATAAACGATTACATATCGTTTACAAACCATGAAGTTGACATTCAGCAAGGCGATACTTTCTACATGTTTTCCGATGGATATGCCGACCAGTTTGGCGGCAGTGAGGGTCGTAAATTTATGTCGAAAAAATTTAAGGAGTTGTTGACTTCGATATTCGATAAGCCCATGAACGAACAGCGGGATATGCTTCAATCGGCGCATTTAAGCTGGAAGGGCGATCAGGAGCAGGTTGATGATATACTGGTTGTGGGTTTCAGAATTTAAAATTCCAATCCTCCATACCCTTAATTCGGTATAAGTTGAGTAAATCAGCGATTGGTGAATCATTGTTTACGGCTATCCCAAGCAGTTTGCCGAGTTGAATAGCCTGTGTATTTACCGGTTGCCGGGGATAGTATTTTTCCCCGGTAAAATTGAGATACTTAAGCAGCATAAACGCATCGAACCAGAGAAAAAATCTTTTACGGAATGACCGTTGGTTGGCGGTATTGCTTCTTACCCGAAGTATTTGATCTCTGGCGTTATTATCGTTTAAAAACAGGGAAAGTGGAGTTGGCAGGTTGCCTATCCTGGCATTTACCCGTAACTCATCCATAACCCAGAAATCATCCACAGCTTCGAATAATGGTACCAGGTCGAGAAATGATTTAAGGTTATACGTTTGAATTCCAGCCCCGGTATTTTCCAGAAACTTAGTCATGGCCCGTCCGGTGCCGAAAGGTACACGATTCGAGGGGCGGGGTGAGGGAAAAATGCAGGTGGAGTTCAACTCCCTGAAATTTCCGTGGGGAATTATCTTTTGCAGGAAGTAAAAATCTTCTCCGGCCTGACGCCTGTTCATTCCACCAAATCTGATGTACGTGCTTGCCAAACAGGCCATTGATGAGCCAACGGTGTGGTACGAAAACGGAAAGTTAACAAACCTGGATGCCTGATTGTAGTAACGCAGGTGCAATTCGTAGGCCGCAATGCCTTCATACACGTTGCGGGGATACTCATTGCCCGTCAGGGGATGCTCGTACCTTATAGCGCAGGCAGCGGTTAAGGGATAATTACTCCAGAGTTTTTCGAGTTCGACAAGGTAGTTGGACATGCAGGTAGCGTCCGCATCAAAGCAGGCAATAATGCCATCGGAACTGCCCGTCTGGCTTAACCTATGGGCCGCTTCGTCCATTCCAATTTGACGGGCTAGGCCAACCCCAGCCTGCTTGCGCGGTAAGTCTAACGCCGGTATGGCATAAAATTTCCGCTTTGTATTTTTATGCTGATGGTTGAATTTTTCAACAGTTCTTATTGATTGCTCTGACTGTTCTATCGTTTTTGATGCAGAGCCTTCTGGATGATTTACCACCACAATAACCTCAACCGAATTCTTGGGTAAAGTACATTTTGCCAACGAATCCAGCGATTTATCCAAACCCGTTTCGTTGTACGATGGTACAACAACACAGATATTCAAACCTTCCGGGGGTTTCTCGTTAATCTTGGGAGTAAAGTTTTTTTTAATGAAGTATTCCGGTAGTGGCATCTTCAACAATTCAAGCTGTTGTCCTCTGTCTGATGTTTTAAAGTTATCCTACAAAAATAGCGAAACCCTTTCGATTGGTTTTCCAAAAGAAAGGGTTTCGGGTTGGTTTAGGTTTAGTATAGGTGGGTTACTATTTTTTAGGACGCAATGCAGAATACTCCTCATTCAACCCCCTGAGCACTTCGTCCGTAATATCCAATGCAGGATGGCCGTAAAGTAGCGGCCCTCCAAATGTATTGCTTAAAATTATGTGATACCCTTTTTCGGTATTATACCCTTTCAAAAATTCGGTGATGCTATTCTGTATCTTGCGTAGTTTGACCTGTTCTTCCTCGGCAAGCTGCATTCGCATTTCGTCGCGCAAGCGGTAGAGCTCCTGCTCCTTGTTAGCCAATGTATTCTGAATTTGCTGTGCCTCTGAACGGGTGACTAATCCTTTCTGAACCTTATCCTGAAAATCCATAGCCTCCTTTTCGAATGTTTTGGATTTTGAATTTAACTCTGCCTCCAACTTGCGGCTATTTTCCTCTAGTTCAGCACGCATGTCGAAATACATGTCGTAATTATTCATAACAGTATCAACATTTACCCATGCCGCGGAGAACTGCGCTGAAAGGTTGGCCACAGGCTCTTCTTCTCCCGGTTTTACTGTACTTTTGGTGGGATTATGTGTAAAATACAGTATGAATAAGGTCACGACAGCTAATGTTAAAACGATATTATAAATAAGGGTAGTTTTTTTCATGTTAAAACGGGTTTAAAATTGTTAAGAAAATTGATAGATATGGTTGTAAAGTATTAACAAAATTGAATGTTTGAGACCAATCATTCGCAAATATATATGAAAATCCTACAAATTAAACTTTTTTAATAAATATTTTAGCCCCTGGGCGTTAAACCATTAAACCTTCATCGCGGAATAGCAGTAAAACTGACGAGAATGGAACTATCACGTACTTTTCGTTGTTAAATTCCACCTCAATGGTGCTTTCGTGTAAAAATACAGCCAAATCGCCAATATGAGCCTGTAGGGGAAAGTAGCGTGCGTCGTCTTTCCGTTTCTTCCACGATTCATCCATTTCGCTGAACGATGGTATCGGGTATCCGGGGCCAACCTTTACCACATAACCGCTATGGGCCTTTTGTTTTTCCTGTACCCCGGGGGGTAAAAGAAGTCCGGTTTTGGTACGCTCATCGGGATTCTTGGGTTTTATTAGAACCCTGTCGCCAACAACAATAAGACTATCAAAATCTTTAGGATCGAATGACAAAGACATAATCTATATTCTACGGTTTGATGACTACAAAATTAAGAAAAGGTATTTACCCGTGAAAATTTAACGTTTGTCATTCTTTACTGGTTGTTGGTAAAGCCACTGTTGACAGTGCCCGGTAAAGCATGTAAATTACTCCAAATTATTCAACAGGTGGAACCAATTGGTATTTTTAGTGCTCCCTTTGCAAAGGCTACCTATATTCCCGTTTACAGGGCAGTAATGGTAGTCTGGGATGGTGTACATACTGTTGAGGAGTATAAAAAAGTGATAGTTGCTGGTTTAGAATTTCAGAAAAATTCAGGCTACCCCGTAGTTAATTACATTTCGGATATTAGGAATCAGGGAATAGTAAGCCCGGAGAGTCGCAAATGGTTTGAGAAAGTAGCTATTCCCCGTGCCGTGGAGCAGGGATTAAAACATGCGGCTGTGGTTTTTGACGGGAATGCCTTTAAGCGATACTATCTAAGTTTGATACTGCAGGTTACCGATGTTTACCACTTACCGTTGAAATTTTTTAATAGCCTCGACGATGTATTTAGCTGGTTCAGTTCCGTTGAGTAACAGGTGGAGTTGAACAACTTTACGGTACGGAAACGTGAAACTCACCAAATATCTCCTGGAAAAGTATTTTTATTCAACCTGTTTCCGTTTTGCCTTTTTTACGTAATGGACTGTATTCCTGAAATTGATACTCCGCCGGGGATGTGCCCTGGAAACCGTTAGGTGATTTTCCCAGTTATCAACCCTGAAAGTGAAAACATAGGCATTGGGATAGTTTTCTGCCAGGCTGGCATACCGAATATCGTAAATTAAAAATCCCTGCTCTTCTTTTTCAACGCTATACAGCCCCCGGGTAAAGTCTATCAACCTGCGAATTTCATACTTATTGGCAATAGGGCTAAGCAATTCATGATTTTTGGGAATATGATTTACCGAAAGCAACTTGCTAAAATTCCAAACACTCCTTTGCTCTATGCTATACCCGGTAGTCTCTTCAACCACAACCATCCAAATTAAGTTGCCGAGCGGTAGCGGGGCTGTTTGAATTCGTAAATACTCCTTTCCGGTTACGGCTAGTTCATTTTTTACTGTTGATTCAAGATTTTTTTTGATTATTACCGAAGCCCCAACGTAAACAACCACAAGGGACATGGAAATCCAGGCTACACGCCTGCGGAGCGTTTTATTTTTGGTTGTGAACCATATCGATATTGTTGCTGGAATCAGCACTATCCACAGAAAAACATCAACAATGGCAACAGAATCGTACGACACGCGAATGCTACTAAAAGGTTCAAAAATAGCAGTTCCGTAGGTGTTGAAGATATCGACCATAAGGTGCGAGAACCAGGGCAACGCCATTAACCATAACCAGTTGACGTACCGCAAGCGCGAATCCCTGTCGATTTTGCTTACAGTATATGCCAAAATTGGAGCAAGCAGAAATAGCAGGAGAAGGGAATGGCTAAATCCCCGGTGGACAAAAAGCGCATCGACCGGATTAAAAAGCGGAGTAAAAATTACATCGATATCGGGGATATTACCGGCCATTGCCCCATATACCAACGCCTTGTTGCCAACTTTTTTCCCGGCGGAGAGTTCCCCCGCTACAGCCCCTAAAAATACATGCGTTAAGGAGTCCATTAATTTTAGTTAACTTTGTTCCCTGTTGTGGGTTGGTATTCACCCGTAAGGCCTATACACCTCCCGGGAAGATCAAACATCAACGTATAGCTTTTGTTCAAAGATAAGGATATATGCCGAAAAAAGGGAAATACCCTGTAATAGAAAATGTCCGGATTGAAGATGTTGCAGCCGAGGGTAAGGCTATTGCCAGGATCAACGAGAAGGTTCTGTTTACCACCTTTGCCGTTCCGGGCGATTTAGTGGATATTCAAATAACCAATAGGCGAAAGAGCTATATGGAGGGCTATATTGTCCGTTACCATGAACTTTCACCCGTAAGAGTTAAACCATTCTGCGAACACTTTGGTATGTGCGGTGGTTGCAAATGGCAGAACCTGCCATACGCCGAGCAGCTGAAGTTTAAGCAAAAACAGGTAAACGATCAGCTAAGCAGGATTGCCAGGGTTGAATTGCCGGATATTTCGCCGGTACTCGGATCGGAAAATACCACCCATTACCGGAACAAGCTTGAGTTTACCTTTGCCGACTCGCGCTGGTTAAGCCAACAGGAAATTTTGTCCCGGGGAAAAATTGAACCGGAGCCGGCCCTGGGCTACCATATCCCCGGGAAATTTGATAAGGTTTTTGACGTAAAAAACTGCTACCTGCAGCCAGAACCTTCAAACTCCATTCGGTTATCGGTTAAAAAGTATGCTGTTGACAATGGCCTCCAGTTCTTCAACCTGCGGAACAAGGATGGCTTGCTACGCAACATTATTGTCCGTACATCCACCGCTGGCGATGTAATGGTGATTCTTTCCGTACATCACTATAATGATGATGTACGAGAACTCCTGGATTACCTTGTAAAGGCGTTTCCGCAAATTACCTCGCTCTTCTATGTTGTTAACTCCAAAATGAACGACACCATAAACGATTTGGATTTAATTCTTTTCCACGGGAAGGATCACATTGTTGAGATGATGGAAAGCATACGATTCAGGATTGGGCCAAAATCGTTCTACCAAACCAATTCGGAGCAGGCGTACAGGCTATACCGGGTTGTCCGTGAATTTGCCCAGCTAAACGGCGATGAAGTTGTTTACGACCTGTACACCGGAACAGGCACCATTGCCAACTTTATAGCATCACAAGCGAGGTGCGTTGTTGGTATTGAGTATATCCCCGAAGCCATTGAAGATGCCAAAATAAATTCAGCAATTAACGGTATAACCAACACAAATTTTCTTGCCGGCGATATTAAGGATGTATTAACCGGGGATTTTATGCAGGAGCAGGGCTATCCCGATGTGGTTATTCTTGATCCCCCTCGGGCCGGGTTGCACCCCGGTGTGCTGGAAGCACTTTTACACGCCGCGCCGCAAAGGATTGTTTACGTAAGCTGCAACCCCTCAACGCAGGCACGCGATATTGCCATGCTGGACAAAAGTTACGAAGTGAAAAGGGTACAGCCCGTTGATATGTTCCCCCATACGCATCACGTGGAGAATGTTGTTTTGCTGGAAAAGCGTGATTAGTTTTTTGTTGACGGTTGACAGCGGCTCGGGGGATGCAATAGCCATTGTTTTTAGAAGTAAAAATTAATGCTTTTAACTTTTTACTCTTTCACCTTATTGGTAGTATATCTGCAAACGCTTGCGGAACACGCGTTCGTTGGCCTCGTTGATGTTTTTAACCAATCCTTCTATCATTTGAGTACGCCCGGAGAGTTCATCTCCCGGAACAATCTCACCATCGGAATAAACAATATATTCAATGTTGTAGCCAGCGGTGTTAAGGCTCATGGCCACAGCGGCGTTAAAATCATCAAAAATAATTATTGACGGAAGCGTGTTGACATTATACTTTAGAATTGCTGAATATACCCTGGCACCGATATGCCTAATTTGTCCCTCGCCAAAGTATTTTGCACCCAAGAGTAGCCGCACCAAGTCTATCTGGGTAACCTGCTGCGACTGGTTTTCACGTATCATTCTTTTGTATTCCGGTTCTGTTGTTTCCAGAAATAAACGGATAAACCGCGATGGAACACCCTGTAAATCCTTTAAATCGTTTTCCTTCCGGCGTAGCTGGTACTCTCTTTGGGCCAGCCGTTGGTTCGATGGATAGTAGTATTCCCACTTACGGGTACGCTTATAGGTTTTTGTCATCGGCTTGGGTTTCCACCCGGTAGATGGCCGTTTAAATATGGGTTCGGTAAGTTTTAGCTGCTGCGACTCCAAGGAGTAAATTAGGCAATTCACAAAGTGGATATACCCGCCGCCAATGTGGGTATGGGTGGCCGACCAGAGTGTTTTATAGCTGATTTTTGTAGAATCAAGCTTCGAGATGCTATCCGGCTCCTCTATTTTTTTGTTTTTTATGTAATCCACAAACTCTTTGTCGAGTGTAACCGGGTAGTACGTGGTGGTACTATCGGTAAAGATATTTTTCCCGGTGTGGTAAAGCCCCTTTACATCAACCACATAGGCGGAGTCATTGGCCATTTTAATATGCAGCTTATAGTCTGCTCCCCACCTCATGGCCGAAATGGTAGGCTGCAAGGCCTGCTGTGCAAGACCCGAAACAGCAGCACTAGTCAGCAAAATCAACACACCTAATCTTTTCATCAAAAGCTGATTTTAAAACTTAAAGGTACTGAAATATGAAAAAACAGCATTAATTATTTATCCGTAAAGTCCTGAAAAGCGATTTAACTTTCCTAAAAAATAGGGTTAATGCTGATTCCTAATCTACAAATTTAATATCCTTAATCCTTAGCTGGATGGTTGTTGTTCCCCTAAAAATGTTTTCATAAAGGGCAAAACAGATGTTGAAGGCTTTTTTTTGATGAATTTGTTTATAGTTTTCGGCCAGCTGGAATGCAATTCCAGGGTAAACGCTGGGATTTCCCGTTTCTACCAACGATAGCTTTATATGCTCCTTCTCGTTACCAACCAACCGCCCCTCACCGGTATCGTAAAGGTTTTCGGTGGAGAAAACAGGTGCCATATTACCCGGCCCAAAAGGTTGGAACTGCTTCAACACACGGTAAAACTTATCGTTTATATCGCTAAGCTTTATTTTGGCGTCAACATCAACCTGGGGTGTAAGTAACTCGGGTGTAATATTCTTGCTTACGTATCCCTCGAACCGCTGCTTGAACTCTTCTACCCGGTCAACTTTTAAGGTCAAACCGGCAGCGTACATGTGTCCCCCAAAGTTTTCCAGCAAATCGGAACAGGCCTCAACGGCCTGGTAAAGGTCAAAACCCGGAACCGAGCGAGCGGAACCTGTTGCCAAATCGCCCGTTTGGGTTAATACAACGGTTGGCCTATAGTAGGTTTCAATCAACCGTGATGCCACTATACCCACAACGCCCTTATGCCACGATGGATTGAATATTACGGTTGAGTAGCTATGTTGCATTCGGGAATCGGACGCAATCATTCTGAGGGCCTCGTGGGTGATATTTCGGTCAACATGCTTACGGTCGTTGTTACAGGAATCGATTAGCGCGCCCATTTCGTTGGCGGTATTATCGTCAGCGGCGCAAAGCAAATCAACGGCGGTTTTACCCGACTCCATTCTGCCGGCAGCGTTGATTCTTGGCCCAATTCTAAATACAATATCATCTATAGCCAACCGCTGCTTTTCGATATTGGCTATTTTGATAATAGACCTAAGCCCTTTCGATGGATTGGTGTTGAGTTTTTCCAATCCAAAGTAAGCTAAAACGCGATTCTCGTCAATAATTGGAACTATATCCGAGGCAATGCTTACTGCAACCATATCGATATGGCTGTAGAGTTCCTCGGGGTTAACACCCGCTTTGCGGCAGTACCCCTGAAGCAGCTTAAATCCTACACCGCAGCCCGATAGCTCCTTAAAAGGATAAGGGCAGTCAGCTCTTTTGGGATCGAGTACCGCCACCGCTTCAGGGATTTGATCGCCGGGAAGGTGGTGGTCGCAAATAATGAAATCGATCCTACGCTGACTCGCATAACGAATTTTTTCTATGGCTTTTATTCCACAATCCAGCGCCACAATAAGCGAATAGCCATTGTCAAAAGCGTAATCAATTCCTTTGAGGGATATTCCGTAACCCTCGTTGTACCTATCGGGAATGTAGTAGCCTATTTTAGAATACCTGCTTCGAAAGAACGAATACATCAGCGCAACGGCGGTTGTACCATCCACATCGTAATCGCCATAGAATAGTATTCTTTCCCCCTTGCGGATTGCCTGCTCAATGCGGTCAACTGCGTTGTGCATATCCTTCATCAGGAAGGGATCGTACAAGTCGTCGAGCGAAGGGCGGAAAAACCGTTTCGCCTCATCGTATGTTTTCACTCCACGCTGCACCAGTAGGGATGCCAAAACGGTATCGATGCTTAGCTCCAACGCTAATCGATTCACAATTTCGGGATCGCCAAGATCTTTATATACCCATCTTTTTTCCATCATTCAAACCTCTGCATGTTTAATTAATGAGCCATTTGAATGACTACTGGTTATACTCAAAATTGAAACGGTTGGCAAAGTGCTTTTTAAGATTTTGCTTCACCGCATTATAATCCACCCTGTGCCCCAACTCCTTCTGCATGGAGGTAACCCCCTTATCCACAAAACCGCAGGGGTTGATGTGGCTGAAATAGTCGAGGTTTGTGTTGATGTTGAATGCCAAGCCGTGCATAGTTACAAACCGGCTGGCGCGTACGCCAATGGCGCAGATTTTACGCTCCGTACCCTTTACGCCAACATCGAGCCATACGCCGGTGGCACCTTCAAGTCGGCCCGATTGTATTCCGTAATCGGTCAAGCAGTCCATGATAACCTGCTCCAGGTTGTGGATGTACGATTTGAGCGTGAGGCCAAAGTCCTCCAGGTTGAGAATTGGATAGGCCACTATTTGGCCGGGGCCGTGGTACGTAATATCGCCCCCCCGATTGATGCGGTAGTACGTAGCATTGATGCGTTTAAGCATTTCATCGGGAATGAGTAGGTTGGTATTTTCGCCACTCTTTCCCAAGGTGTAAACATGTGGATGCTCGCAAAATAGCAGGTAGTGCAACTTTCCGTCGCCCTTAAGCTTCCTCTGTGTTACTTCTTCAAACTTTTGCTCCTGATAATCCCATGCCTCCTTATAGTCAATTATTCCAAGATCAATAAATTTTACATTGTGCATTATATGTTTTTTTTCTTTTTTGCATAGCCAGCACAGCTTAGCTGTTACAACATTTGCCCTTCACCAACTCCTGCGCCTTATCCGCATGATACGATGAACGCACCAATGGCCCACACTCGGCAAATGTAAATCCCTTTTGCAGGGCAATTTGTTTGTACTCATCAAACTCCTCTGGGGATATATAACGTTCCACGGGCAGATTTGTTGGGCGGGGTTGAAGGTATTGTCCAAGGGTAATCATTCGGCAATCAACAGCAATTAAATCATCCATTGCTTTGATGATTTCTTCACGTGCTTCGCCAAGGCCTAGCATAATTCCCGATTTTGCCCTGTAACCACGCTTGGCAAGGTATTCAAGGGTTTTTAAGCTCTTTTGATAATTTGCCTTGGTTCTAACCTGGGTTGAGAGCCTTTCAACCGTTTCGAGGTTGTGGCCTACCACATCGGGATTTGATTCTAGAAATATATCGATTAGCTCTGTGCGTCCATCAAAATCGGGGATTAACACCTCGATGGTGGTGTTTGGATTCAGCTCACGAATTGCCTTCACGGTTTCGCGCCAATGCGCTGCTCCCTGATCCGGCAAATCATCCCTATCCACCGATGTTATTACGCAGTACTTCAAATTCATTAGCTGTACTGATCGGGCAACATTTTGTGGCTCGTTGGGATCGGGAGGTAATGGTTTTCCTGTGGTGGTTGCACAGAACTTGCAGGAACGAGTGCAGATATCGCCCAGAATCATAAAGGTTGCAACACCATTGCCCCAGCATTCTCCAATATTGGGGCACATCCCGCTGCTGCAGATGGTATGCAATTTATGCTTCTTAACTATCCCGCTCACCTGCGCGTATCCTTCGCCTCCGGGTAGTTTTATTTTAAGCCACGAAGGCTTACGAATTTCTGCCATCAAATAAATATTTTTACAAAAATATAAAAAAAGGCGGCATGTCCGTTGGAAATTTTAAATCTTACGGCAATAGGGTAATAGTAACAAAGATTTTGGTCTGCAATGGTACCGATATGATTTTCAGTATTAATGTAATATGGGTTGTTAGGATAGCCAATTTCGTTTTGGTTATTGGAAACTATTGTCGTTGAGGTAAACAGGGAATGATGGCAACTTTATCCAGAACGAAAAATAAACGTGCTACACCCCAAAAATTATTTATGTAATCTGCACAGATTTTCTTATAACCAAGGTTTTTGGATGGATTGTTTTCTTTCAGACCCTTTAAATAATTCTGTATATTTGTGAAAAATAAATAATAATGAGACAATTAAACCTTTTGAGAAGAGGGGATTGAAGACATAAGCAGGGAGGAAATTACCCATAAAGCAGAATCATATACTGGATTATACGCTTTACATAAATACTGGGGGAAAAAACCTTACAATATTATGGCTGATTTTATTGAAAAATATACACAAAAGGGAGAAATTATATTAGACCCATTTTTAGGTTCTGGCGTTTCGGTGACAGAAGCGGTATTTAATGGCAGAAAAGGGTTAGGTGTTGATATCAACCCAAGCACTATGTTTATAGCTGAACAAATATTAAAAAGACTTAGAGCCTGTTTAAATTTAGTTGTCTAGAAATAAGGCTATTGATTGGCTAATCTGATAGTTTTTTCTGAGCTTGCACAAGCACCAATTCGAGCAAGCGATGGTTAAATACCCAACCAGCCTAACCAGTGGCCA
>JBFXEO010000042.1:0-15915 GCA_050180015.1 Bacteroidales bacterium
CGGTCGAATACGTAGTAAACCATCCCCAAGGCAAACATATTTTTGCTTCGAACAATACTTTTATTATCGAGCCCGCTATCCTTAAGGCTCTCCCTTGTAAGGGTTGTTATGGGGGCAGAAATAACCTTATAGTCCTGCAAGTTTAACTCCAAAACGGCATCGAGCGTTTTATATCCGGCACGCTGATAGCCTTTCTCGTTAAACTGGTCGGAATCGGCAATTATCATACCGCCCTTTTTTACCCATTTTGCGTTGGCCTTTAATGCCGCAGGGTTCATGGCAACTAAAACGTCGCAGAAATCGCCGGGAGTATTAACCTTTTGGTTCCCTAAATGTACCTGAAAGCCCGACACACCACCAACAGTTCCCTGTGGTGCACGAATCTCCGACGGGTAGTCGGGGAAGGTATTAACTCCATTTCCAAATAAGGCTGATGCATCGGCAAACAGGGTACCTGTCAGCTGCATTCCATCTCCTGAATCACCGGAAAATCGAATAACAACCTCGTCCAGCTCTTGGACATTTTTTTGTTTATCCATAAAAGATAAATTTAATGTTTTATGATGCTGACCTATTCAGCCTAACAAATAAGATTACATCAAATTGAATATCAGCACATCAACTAATTCATAAGGTTTACTTGATGATGCAAAATTAGCCTTTTTTAAACACTGCAATCGATTTAAAAACATATTTTACGACATGTTTAAATGCTGACATTTATCATACCTCGCCTTGGTTTAAAAACATTTTTTACGCCTAGGTGTTGTTAAATCACCTCCCGCGTTTTGGTAAATTCAGCATATAAATAGTAAGTCTTAAGCCTGCTAAAAGGTTGAAGGGCCAGAAAAATATTAAGGAGTCGATAAATGGAGCAAATGGTACAGCCGCTCAATCTCAAATAGTGTATTTTTGTAAAAAATATGGGTAATCATGGCTATAATCAAACCTTTACGGGGAACTTCCCCAAAAATTGGGAAGAACTGCTTTATTGCCGAAACAGCAGTTATTATCGGTGATGTGGAAATTGGTGACGATTGCAGCATTTGGTATGGGGCCGTTTTGCGTGGCGATGTAAACTCAATTAGAATTGGTCACCGCGTAAATATTCAGGATAACGCGGTGCTTCATACCACGTACCAGAAAACCACGATAAACCTGGGTGATGATGTATCCGTCGGGCACGGAGCCATTGTTCATGGAGCCGAAGTTAAGAATGGGGCACTGCTTGGAATGGGCTGTACGGTTATGGATAGCTCCGTAATTGGAGAAGGTGCCATTGTTGCTGCGAATGCGCTTGTTCTTGAAAAAACTGTTGTTGAACCCGGAACTATATATGCCGGAGTACCCGCAAAATTTGTAAAAGAGGTTGATCCTGCGTTAAGCCGCGACATGAATGAGCGCATTGCACGCAATTACCTATTTTACTCAAGCTGGTACAAGGAGCAGTAAAACCTCCAGCCCTATGGGGGGGGTAAATCGTCAGCCAATAGAGCCCATCCCAAACAATTGATATAAATCAATCCGTTTACCCCCTTAAAAGGTAGAGATTCGCGCAACAACAAACGCAACTTTGCGTTTTAGTTACACATAAATCTATATATAGATATTTATATAAATTTCATTTCAACACTCTAAGCTTTTACATGTATCAAATACCTTAAAATATTTTTAGTATGAAAACATGGCTTGTATTCATTCAAATGTTCGTTTATGTTTCGCTTTTTTCGCAGCAAATAACACCACTCGACAGCAGTATCTGGAAATCGAACTACCAAGATGCACTCAAAGCAGCGAATCAAAAAAACCTCCCCATTTTAATTGTATTCAGCGGTTCCGATTGGTGTAAGCCCTGCATAAAGTTAAGGGAACAAATTCTGGTAAAACCGGCTTTTACAGCATGGGCTCAAAGTAACGTTGTATGCGTTACCGCGGACTTCCCCCGCCAGAAAAAAAATGTACTTAGCCCCGCACAGCAAAAGCAAAACGATGCCCTTGCCGAAAAGTTTAACCGGAATGGACTATTCCCCTTAGTGCTGCTGGTAGATAAAAACGAGAAGGCATTGGGGTATAAAACATACGAGGACGTAACGCCCGAGAAATTTGCCCAGGAACTGTCCGAAATTATCAGTAAAGGTAGGTAGCCGATGAAAAGAATATTCATAACCTCCGGTTTAATTTTTTTAAGTGTAGCACTATCACTGGCCCAGTCAACCAATGGTACTGTTACATTCACGGTAACGACTGTGACCGACAACGGCCAATATTCACCTAAAAATATCATGGCAATTTGGATTAAAAATTCATCGGGGACATTTGTCCGCTCCATGAAAGTAATGGCCGTAACCCGAATACAATACCTTTATCAGTGGAAAGTCTCGTCCAACCTCAACAAGGTTGATGCGGTTACCGGATCCACGCTCCCAAATCATCAAACCCACACAGTTTCGTGGAACTGTACCAGCCTGGATGGCAATACCGTTCCCGATGGCAATTACGAATTTTGGGTTGAGTATGCCGATAACGATTACCAAGGGCCCTACACCCATTACACATTTACAAAGGGAACATCATCGGTTTCGTTAACATACACAGATCAGCCGTACTTTAAAAATGCAACACTGCAATACACCCCGGCCACCACGGGAATACCGACACCAGCACAACTTCAGGCAAAAGTTTACAGGAAACCCTTTAGCAATACTTTCGTATTCGAGATTCCATCGGTAAAGGCCGAGAATGTTTTACTCAGGATATACAACCTGTCCGGGCAGCTGATGTTTGAAACGCAGGATTACTCCACCAATGGCGAGGTTAGGCAGATTATCTGGAATAAGCCCGGGTTGTCCTACGAAGTTTACGTGTATAGAATTGAGAACGGTAGCGATACCTACAGCGGTAAATTTGAATAAACCCTAGCAATACTAGCCATGAAGCATACGCTTGTTATTTTTAGCCTGATTCCCCTGTTTGCCTTTGGGCAGCTTAAGCACCGCACGGAAATAACTTTACTGATGGGTTCCCGCTTTGAAATTACGCCCTATGCTCCCACGGATAGCCTTGTTGAGGCATCAATCGATTCGGCAGTCGCAGAAATTAGGCGAATTGAAAATGTAATTTCCGAGTGGATTCCAAACAGCGAGATATCCAACGTTAACAATAACTCAGGGATACAACCCGTCAAAGTTTCGGCCGAGCTGTACGGTTTAATTAAGCGCAGCAAAAAGGTATCGGAACTTACCAATGGTGCCTTTGATATTAGCTGGGCCGCAGCCAGAAATGTATGGAAGTTTGATGGTACCATGAAATCGCTACCCGCACAACCGGTACGGGACTCCTTATCGGCGTTAATAAACTACCAGAATATCATTTTAAATGATTCTGCCCAAACCGTTTTTCTGGGCAAAAAAGGGATGGCCATTGGTTTAGGTGGAATTGGGAAAGGCTATGCCGCCAATAGGGCAAAGGTAGTGATGAAACGTATGGGTGTTGAAAGTGGAATTGTTATAGCAGGCGGCGATTTAATAACCTGGGGACGGCCATCGGACGGAAAATACTGGCCAATCGGCATTGCAGACCCAAAGGATCCAGCTAAGGCCATTGCCTGGTTTGAGGTATCGGAAGGTGCCGTGGTAACATCGGGCGACTACGAACACTACGCCGTTATTGATGGGATAAGGTATGGACATATCCTAAATCCCCGAACATGTTTCCCCGTTGAAGGGCTACATAGCGTTACCATCATTTGTCCCGATGCTGAATTGGCCGATGCCCTTGCCACCTCGGTTTTTGTACTGGGGAAAGGAAACGGGGTAGTGCTGGTAAATCAGCTAAAAGGTGTAGAATGCGTTATTATCGATTTAGATGGGAACTTTTACTCATCGGATGGCATCAAGCTTAACAAGTATCAGGTAAATCAACCCGAAAGTAAGAGTGCATTTACCATTGGTAAGAAATAATACCCCATAAAACCTAACTTAAAATATTCTTCAAACAAAAACCAATACACAATACCAATGAAGTTTAAAAAAATATTGTTGCTACTAGTAGCAGGGGTTTCGTTAAGCTCATGCGCTACGGTTAAAGCCTACCAAAAGGCCTACCTAAATGACGAAGATATGAAACTAGGCCCGTTGCGGCTGGAAGCATACGAGAATTCTATAGAATCGTACCGCGAGGGAGCCAGTGGTGCCAACGGGGGTAAAACCGGAGGCGGGTGCGGATGCAACTAAACCAATTCCAAAACTTTAAATGCAAGTACATGAGAACAACGTTAACCATAGTGCTCATGGTTTTAGGCAGCGCAATTTTTGCCCAAACCAGCCCTTTCAAAGTTTTAACCGAAAAGGAAGTAAATTTTCTGTTCGATTACTACGAACAGGACGGCAACCACAGCCCGGTTACCGGCGGTGTTGGTACAGAAAAGCTGGATTGTATTGCACCATCAACGAGTATTAATATTCCCTTCGATACCATACACAGCCTATCGGTTAATATTGGCATGGACTACTACAGCTCCGCATCGTCGAACAGGATTGACAGGTTTGTCACAAGTGCAAGCTCCATGTACCTATCATCGGCATCGAGCCAGGATGTACGGGTACATTTAGATGCTACCTATACACTCGAAAATCCCGTAAAAAAATCAAGCAAAGGGCTAATGCTGGGATTCAGCGCCGAGTTTGATGTAACCTCATTCTCGGGCGGCCTGCATTACACAAAGTCCGATATGGACGAAAATATGCAATTCGGCATTGGGGCCACGGTTTACTACGATGCGTGGAAGCTAATTTACCCGGGTGAGGTGCGCGATGGCGTAAGCTACAGCTTTGGCAACGACGATTCGGATCATAGAGTAACATCAACCCTTACCCTTTCGTACGCACAGGTACTCACCAGAAAACTACAGATGTTCCTAACCACCGATATTGTTTACCAAAGCGGTATCCTTAACACTCCATTCCACCGGGTTTACTTCGACGACGGGCTGGAAATAGACAACCCGGGAACCAACGATTTGCTTATAGCAAAAACCATGAAAATTGAACATCTACCACGTTCCCGCCTTAAAATTCCCGTTGGGCTACGCCTTAACTACTACCTCAGCGACCGCATTACCACTCGCCTTTTCTACCGTTACTACTCCGACGACTTTGGCATTAATGCGCATACCTTTAGCGTAGAGCTGCCCGTAAAAGTTGCGCCATGGCTAACGGTTTACCCATTGTACCGCTACCACCATCAAACAGCATCGAAATACTTTGCCCCCTTCGGAGAGCATCCTTTAGATGAGAACTTTCTGCCATCCGAAACATACTACACCAGCGATTACGATTTATCGGGATTTTCCAATAACAAAGTTGGCGGGGGCTTTAGAATTAGCCCAACGTACGGCCTGAAAAAATGGAATTTTTCCCAACGTACGAACCTGACTTTCAAGAGTATTGAATTCCGGTATGCCTACTATAACCGAAGCGATGGGCTAACAGCAAACACCTACAGCTTTGCCCTAAGCTTCGTGTTCTAGGAACAAAACCTTTCAGGTTTTAAAAACTTGTTAAACCCCTGACGGGGTTTAACAAGTTTTTAAAATTTTCTTGAGGAATTTTACGGTGTAACTTCTGCCGTTCGATAATATTTGCTCCGGCGTTCCGCTGCAAACCACTTCGCCACCGGCATTTCCTCCCTCGGGGCCAAGATCGATAATATAATCGGCAACCTTTATAACATCCACGTTATGCTCAATTACAATTACCGTGTTCCCCTTATTTACCAACTTATTGAGAACATCGAGCAATACACGGACATCCTCGAAATGTAGTCCGGTTGTGGGTTCATCTAAAATATACAGCGTTTTACCGGTATCACGCTTGGCAAGCTCTGTGGATAGCTTGACACGCTGCGCCTCGCCACCCGAAATGGTTGTGGACGATTGGCCAAGCGTAATGTAACCCAATCCAACGTCCTGCAACGTTTTCAACTTTTGATGGATTTGAGGTATGCTTTCGAAAAATTCTGTTGCCTGGTTGATTGTCATATCAAGCACCTCGCCGATATTTTTACCCTTGTACTTAACCTCAAGCGTTTCGCGGTTATACCTACGACCATAGCAATCGGGACATTTCACGTAAACATCTGGCAAGAAATTCATTTCGATGGTTTGCAGGCCAGCACCTTTGCAGGTCTCGCACCGACCACCCTTAACGTTGAACGAAAAACGCCCAGCCTTGTAGCCACGTATCTTTGCATCGGGTGTCAACTCAAAAAGTTTCCGAATATCGGTAAAAACTCCTGTATAAGTTGCAGCGTTAGAACGGGGGGTCCGTCCAATTGGCGATTGGTCAACCTCAATCACCTTGTCAATATGTTCAAGGCCTTCAACTCTATCGTACTCAAGTGGCTGTAGGTATGAATTGTAGATATGTTTACTCAGGATTGGATGAAGCGTTTCATTGATCAACGTTGATTTTCCGCTACCCGAAACACCCGTAACACAAATCATCATGCCCAGGGGGAATTCCACATCAACATTTTTTAAGTTGTTCCCCCTTGCTCCATAGAGTCCAAGCTTTTTACCATTCCCCTCCCTACGGTTTGCGGGGATTGAAATGGATAGCGTTCCGTTAAGGTACTTTGCCGTTAATGTATTGGTTTTCCTAATTTCGTCGGGGGTTCCCTGCGCAACTACCCTTCCACCGTGCCTGCCGGCCTTTGGCCCAATATCCACCACAAAATCGGCCGATAAGATCATCTCCTCATCGTGCTCAACCACAATAACCGAGTTGCCCGTATCGCGTAACTTTTTGAGCGAGTCTATCAACCTTACATTGTCGCGCTGATGTAATCCAATGCTGGGTTCATCGAGAATGTAAAGGACATTTACCAGCTTAGAGCCTATCTGGGTTGCCAGGCGGATACGCTGGCTCTCGCCACCGGATAGTGAAACAGACCCACGGCTGAGTGAAAGATAACCTAAGCCAACATCGAGCAGGAAGCGAACCCGCTCCCTAATTTCTTTCAGAATTTCCGTGGCAATTGCACGCTGGCGGCTCCCCATTCTATCCTCCAGGCCCTGCAGCCATTCCCACAGCCTTTCGATGTCCATCGCCGATACCTCGGCAATGTTTTTACCATCAACCTTAAACCACAGCGACTCATCCCTTAACCGTGATCCGTGGCAGTGTGGGCAAGTAACCTGACGGATAAACTGGTTGGCCCACTTATCGCCCTTCCCGTTCAGCTCATCGTTAGACTGGTGGTTTTGAATGAAGTTAACCACCCCCTCGAAACTCAAGAAGTAGCTGGAGGTTAACCCAAGGTTTAGGTGTTTTAGCTTGAACTGCTCCTCGGAACCATAAAGTATAACGTTCAGGGCTTCCTCGGGAATAGTTTCAATGGGATCGTTTATGGAAAACTCGTACTTGGCGGCAATGGCCTCGATTTGCCAAAAAATCAACGAACTTTTGTACGGCCCAAGCGGTTGAATTCCTCCCTTTTTGATGCTCAACTTTGGATCGGGAATAATTTTGGCAATATCGGCCTCGGAAATATAACCCAGACCGTTACAGTGAGGACAGGCACCCCTGGGTGAATTGAACGAAAAGGTGTATGGTTCCGGCTCGTCGTAGGATATTCCAGTGGTTGGGCACATAAGGTTGCGGCTATAGTAGCGGAAAGTACCGCCATCCATATCGAGTGCCATGATTATTCCCTTTCCCAACCCCATGGCCGTTACCACAGATTGAGCCAGCCGCTTTTTATCGGTTTCCGATACCGCTATCTTATCTACTACCAACTCAACGTGGTGCGTTTTATACCTGTCGAGTTTCATGGAGGGTCGCATTTCCTTTATTTCACCGTTGA
The DNA here is from genome assembly GCA_050180015.1 of Bacteroidales bacterium. Lineage (GTDB taxonomy): Bacteria > Bacteroidota > Bacteroidia > Bacteroidales > Tenuifilaceae > JBFXEO01. Next base: position 7,864 of record JBFXEO010000042.1, read on the forward strand.
TCCTTGCGTATAGGTAACCCTTACGGCGTAGCTGCTCAAACAACTCCTTGTAATGCCCTTTACGACCCCTTACAACTGGTGCAAGAATCCCCGTGCGCTTCCCGGAAAAGTTATCGATTATAAGGCTCACTATTTGGTCATCGGTATAGCGTACCATCTCCTCGCCTGTATTGTACGAGTATGCCGTTGATGCCCTTGCGTAAAGCAGGCGGAGAAAATCGTATATCTCAGTTGTGGTGCCAACCGTGGAGCGAGGATTATGGCTGGTGGTTTTTTGCTCTATGGAGATCACCGGGCTCAACCCCGAAATTTTATCAACATCCGGACGTTCCAGTGTACCCAAGAATTGCCGTGCATACGCCGACATGGTTTCGATGTAGCGACGCTGACCCTCGGCGTATATGGTATCGAAGGCCAATGAGGATTTCCCGCTTCCGCTAAGACCCGTAATTACCGTGAGCTTATTGCGTGGAATGGCTACATCCAGATTTTTCAGATTATGAACCCGTGCGCCCTCAACCCTAATTTCGTCCGTCTCGCCCTGTAGAATTTCCATTGCTATTAATCGTTGTTTGTAGCCTTTAGCAGAATATTTAATTAAGGCCATGAGTCTAAAACATAGCCCAATAGCCTAGTATGCTCCTTCCCTGAAATCCCTGTCCGGTATTTTTATTACATAGGTTTTACGGTTCCTATTGGTTAAATAACTCTCACGTAGCCAAGGGTTGAATATTTTAATTAACTTGTAGTTAGCGCTGAAATGACGGGCAAACTGAGCCATGCTGGTAATCGATGAGTCAACCGTAACCTCGGAGTAGCGGTAAGGTGGGTATAAATCTTTTTCGTCGAGGAAAAAACCATACCTTTGGGGATTCTCAAAAATCACCTTAATTGCCAGTATTCTGAAAACATACCGCCCGGTTTCCTCGCCAAAAACCATATCGTAGTACGAATCGTTCTCCTGCCTGTCAATTTGCCGGCTAATACCATTCGGCCCAAAATTATACGATGCTGCCGCCATGGTCCAACTCCCGTACTTCTGATAACTTTTTTGAAGGTATTTACAGGCTACCTGGGTGGACTTTTCGATATGGTAACGTTCATCGACCTCGCTATTTACCTCCAAGCCATAATCCCTGGCTGTTCCTTCAAGGATTTGCCAGAAACCTACGGCCTTTGATGGCGAAACGGCCTGCGACAGGCCGCTCTCGGCAACCGCCAGATACTTGAAATCGTCGGGGATACCATTCTTTTGAAGTATGGGTTCAATCACCGGAAGATACCTGTTTGCCCTTTTAAGCAAAATCACCGTTTGGGAATGCCAAAAGGTATTTACCTGAAGTTCACGATCTAAGCTCTCCCGAACATCAAAAAAATTCAACGGGACAGGTTCACCTGCAAAATTCAGGCTGTCGGGGATAGGTATTGGAAATATGTACGAGCCCTGGAAAACAGTATCGGATGGATACTGCCGGTGGCAGTAGCAACAAGTCCCGGCATTAAACGATGAAAACGAAAAAAAGCCTACAGGCAAAACCAAGACTGCTGCAGCCGCAGCAATAAAACGTACACTACCTCTATTAACCAGCATAGTAAAAGGTTTGGACTTTAAAACAACCCCGGCGGTATATAAGTTCAACCAGGCGCAAAGTTACTATATCGATGCTTAATTTTACCACTCACCGCCATATTAAAATTAAAAGATACTGACGGTAACCGCAATCAAGTGAAGAAGCTGCAGGCTAACAGCAATAACCCTGTGATTTTACAATTTGTTAATATTCCACAAAACTATTTAGCTTTCAGTTAATCTTAAATCAATATGTTTGCAACATTTTATTAACATTTCAAGAATGTACAAACCGAGGATTATACCGCTAATTACTGTATTACTGATAGTATCCATCAAGCTTAACGGCCAAACCTTGGCCGATTCAATCTACCTACAAAACCAGAGAATTCTGAAGATTCTCGAAAGCAGCTCGTTTTCAACCCAAATATTCCTGGGATACCGGTACTACGAGGAAGGGAATAATAACTTCAACGAGTTCACCGTAAAGCGTGGCTACATCAACTTTAAAAAATCGTTGAACAAGCATCTTACCGGACGAATAACCCCCGATATCACCGTTGATAGGGAGGGCGATGGCGAAGGCGACCTTGAGATGCGCCTTAAATACTGCTACATGGAATTAAAAGATGAAGGAGATTACTGGGTATTTACCAACCCCAAAATTCTGGTAGGTGAAGTTTTTACGCCATGGATTGAGTTTGAGGAACGAATTAATGTATATAGGGTTACTGGAAGCCACTTCATGGATTACGAAGCTATTGTAAGCTCTGCCGATTTTGGATTTGTTGTTACCTCGCTACTGGGAGGTAAAGTTGATGATACCTATCAAAAAAATGTATCGAACGCATATCCCGGGAAGTATGGCTCCGTAGCAGTTGGCATTTACAACGGTGGCGGGTACCATGCAATGGAAAAAAACAACAACAAAACCACTCAGTGGAGAGTGACCCTACGGCCAATCCCCGATTTAATTCCCGGATTCCAGCTATCCTATACCGGGGCGTACGGTAAGGGAAATACCGCGCGCTACCCCAGCTGGAGGTTAAATGCAGGAATAGCCTCGTTTGAAGCATCAAACATTACTACAACCGCCCAATACTTTAACTCGCTGGGGAATTTTGAGGGTTCGCTGGCCGATAGTTTAGGCAATTCCCACGATTCCAACGGTTACAGTTTTTTTGCCGAAGCAAAACTGCTTAAGAAAAAGTTTAGCGTTTTTGGCCGTTACGACCACATGACTGTTGATGAAAAAAACAGAAATGTTAATTCAAACCAAAAAATTATTGGCGTTGCTTACCACATATACGAAAGGAACAAGGTGGTATTTGACTATAACCACAATACCGTAGATGGGAAATCGGTAGGAATTATTGAGGTAATGCTGGAATTGGCGCTATAAAAGCGGAAACAAATCCTGACAGATAAAAACCTGCCAGGATTAAATGTTAAAACAACCCGGTTATTACGCCATTATCGTCCACGTCTATTTTTTCGGCGGCAGGCTCATCGGGCAATCCGGGCATACGCATAATTTGGCCGGTAATTGGAATGATAAAACCTGCCCCAGCGGCAATTTCAATTTCCCTAACGGTTACCACAAAATCCTTTGGGCGACCAAGTAAATCGGGATTGTCCGAGAGTGATTTTTGGGTTTTGGCCACACAAATTGGCAGCTTATCGAGACCTAAACTATACACCTTTTTCAAATCGGCCCTTGCCTGGGCGGTGTAGTCAACAGCATTGGCCCCATAAATTTTCTTGGCAAGCGTTTCAATTTTCACCTCCGGAGTCCAGTTCCAATCGTACAGCGTTTTATGCTGGTATGGGCAATTCATGGCAATTTTATTCACTATTTTGGCCAACTCTACGGCACCTTCTCCGCCTTTGCCCCACACATCAACCTCGGCAACCTGAACATCCATTTCCTGGCAAATATCCTTGATATGGTTAACCTCCTCATCGGTATCGGAGGTAAAACGGTTAATGGCAACTACAGGGCAAATACCGAAAAGTTTCATGTTTTCGATATGCTTTTGCAAATTCCCTACGCCACGCTTAAGCGCATCAACATCGGGCTGGGTGATTTCCTTAAGATTTTTGCCACCGTGATATTTTAGTGCACGTACCGTGGCCACAAGCACAACTGAACTGGGTTTCAGCCCTGCGTACTGGCACTTTATATCGATAAATTTTTCGGCACCCAAGTCGAAACCGAAACCGGCTTCGGTAACCACAAAATCGCTAAGCGAAAGTCCCATTTTGGTAGCAATAACAGAGTTTGTCCCCTGGGCAATGTTAGCAAACGGGCCGCCATGAATAATTGCCGGGGTACCCTCTATTGTTTGAACCAAATTTGGCATTATTGCATCGCGAAGCAAGGCGGCCATTGCACCCTGAGCCTTCAAATCGCGGGCATAAACGGGGTTGCCCCCGTAGGTGTAACCCACAAAAATATTTCCCATCCTCCTTTTTAAATCGGCAAAATCCTCGGCTAGGCAAAGAATTGCCATAACTTCCGATGCGGCAGTTATATCAAAACCCGTTTCGCGCGGTACGCCGTTGGCAGTTCCTCCCAGCCCAACCACAAGATGGCGTAACGAGCGGTCGTTCATGTCCATCACCCTTTTCCACTTAACCGTACGTGGGTCGATTCCCAGCGATTTTTTCTTGCTCTGAATGTTGTTATCGATTAATGCCGAGAGCAGGTTATGGGCCCGTTCAATGGCGGAAAAATCGCCAGTAAAATGGAGGTTGATGTCCTCCATGGGCAGCACCTGCGAGTAACCGCCCCCGGTGGCACCGCCCTTAATGCCAAAAACAGGGCCCAACGAGGGCTCGCGGAGCACAACGGTAGTTTGCTTTCCTATCCTGTTCAATCCCTGAGCCAAACCAATGGATACGGTTGTTTTCCCTTCGCCAGCAGGCGTTGGAGAAATTGCCGAAACCAGTATCAACTTACCCTGCTGATACTTATCCTTGTTGATGTACTCTAACGGAACTTTAGCCTTGTACTTTCCGTAAAGGATCAAATCGTCCGAATCAATACCCAACTTACTGGCAATGTCGGTAATGGGTTTCATTTTAACCTCATGGGCAATCTCAATGTCTGACTTCATAATAGTACATTTTTATCATTCTAATAAATAAACATTTGCATTAACAACTTTAATAGTACCAACCATTGCTTCCGCTAGTAGGTAAATTAGCGTATCCCACCAAACAATATTTATTTTTGGTGCGTTTCATAAAATCCGGTGAAAAAGGCCTTTGCATTTATTCCGATCGACTGATTTTTATAGCCACCTTCCTGAATAATAAGTGTTTTAAGTTTTAACTCCCCTATTAATTTACCTGTACTATAAAAATTGTCGTGAACAAAGCCCCAAGAACCCGTAGGATCATCTTTTGCGGTGTCTAATCCTAAGGCAATGATCAAAAACTCAGGATCGTAACCCTTTACTATTTGTAGGGCCTTTGTTAGGCTCTTTAAGTATTGGTTGTAGTCCAATTTTTCTGGTAAAGGAAAATTAACGTTAAACCCTTTGCCTCCTTGCTCCCCGATTTCGTCAGCAAATCCTGAAAAGTAGGGGTATGCAAACGAAGGATGACCGTGAATTGAAATGGTCAGAACGTCGTTTCGTTCAAAAAAAATCTGCTGCTGCCCATTCCCATGATGATAATCTATATCTAAAATAGCAATCCTTCCTATTTTACCCAAATAATTGGCTGCAATTGCACAGTTATTAAAATACGAGAAACCACCGAACAACGCTTTTTCCACATGGTGACCCGGAGGACGTGTTAAAACATAGGCAGACCTGCACCCCTCAATAATTTCGTCAGCTGCCGTAAGCGCGCAATTTACACCTTCCCTGGCCGCAAGAAAGGCATTCTGATTTAACGGGGTAAATGTATCAAAGCAATAGTACCCAGCCCTTACCGATAATTCTTGGGGCGGTTTAGCTGCATTTCTGAAAGGAAAAACATAGGGGTAAACCGATTTCCCTGATGGTAAATTCTCACACACTTTCTTGAAATAAGTGTAATACGCTTTATCGTGAACGTCTAAAATTAGTTTGTCAGGATATTTTCTGACCTTTCCGTACCTGAAAAGTCCAGTTTTATCGAGTTCCTTCTTGATGTTAGCAATCCTAACCGGCGATTCCACATAGCCCTTTTCCCTGATATGATGTATGTTATGCTTATCATTAATAATCAGAAAGATTTTACTGCTCTTCCCTAGTTTTTTCCCACGAATGGCAACGCCCTTTGATTTTGTGTATTTGACATCGCGAAGTACAACAGGATCGTCCTTAATGCTCTTAATAACCTTATCTATGTATTCCCTGGGACAGTAATCACCGTACTTTCTTTCAAGAATAGCTTTTACAATTTTTCGCGCTTTACTCCTACGAATTGATCCATTTTTCCCTAAACCATCAAAAACAAGGTATGGCGGACTATCGTCTTCCGGTTTTACATTCGATTCGTACAGCGTATTTGCAATTGGCCTAGCCCCAAAGCGTTCGTAAAAAGCCAAACGCTTTTGGTTTTGTGGAATATTGCTAGTATCCCGGCAAAGGCCCGGGTCATCGGGTAAACACTCAAAAAATATCCCCAAGACGTTTAATGACCCTGCCTCTTCGCGTATTCTATCGTAAAGCGCACCGCCAATGCCTGTTGAGGTTTTTTGGGATGATGCGGCGATATAATCCAGGAAACAAAAATGCAAATCGGACATATATAGTAACAGTGCAAACCCGGTCACATTCTCATTGATGTCAAGAGCAACAAAAAGCATTGACTGGAACTTATACCCTACCGGGTCCGTCATTTGAATGCCAATGCTATCTATCTTTTTTTCGGGTATATCGGGGAATTGGGTATTTATTATGTCTTTAACCTTTTCTACATATCGAATGTTATTTTCTAAATTTGGGTTTGATATTTTCCGGATTCTGATCATTTTTCAATTTTAAATTATACCCTTAAAAAAACATTACTTTTAGCATGTAACAAGTTATATATATTATTGTTTAACCACACCAAAAACCGCTTAAACCTTTTTGGGGTATTTACAGAAAAAACTGTAAAGAACTCAGAAGCCAGAAAAAACACCAATGGCGCGATAATCTGAAACTCCCCGCTTATTTTTAACTCCTTGTGGCTTCATCAGCAAACAAAATATTCTGAAAAATTTGAGCAATCCTTACCCAAACGAAGATAAACATTTAGGGCTTATACCTAGCCATACCTAAAATTTTTTGGTAATCGCCAATACCCATTAAATCGCTTAAACTTATCGTATCATTGCGCTCCATGAACGATTCTATAATCCGGTAGCCAACCCAAACAGCAGCCCTCCCGGGGCTTTCCTGGGGAAAGCCGGAGGTAAACGGCGCATCGTTGATGAATTTATTTATATCGAACGAGTTTGTGGTAAAAAGTGATTTATTCTCAATAAGATGTGTCCACATATCTTTCTCATTCTTTTTGCACCAGCTTAGCTGTTCCTGTGTAAAGCCATGAATTAAGGTTTCGGGCTCATCGGGTAGTAAGTGCCTGGTAATATAAACCAGCTCGCCCTCGTAAATCATGTTGGACAAAAGGTTGTTGATGGAATCGTTGAAGGGGAACTCCCCGTAAAGCCAAGCTTTTACAACATCGGACGGAATTTTTTGAGGGGTCATTTTACCCGTCATGTAGCGGGGTATCCCCAGCATGGCATACTGGGGCGTATCGCTGCCGAGGTACCTATCCAGCCCAATAGCAACCAGGCTATCGCCAACTGCTACGGACAGGTTGTACCCCGATACAAATGAATAAACTTTTGGTACTGTTTTCCCGGGAAAATGGTATCGGTAACGCCTGAAAGCATCGGTAATACTTTGATTTAAGCTGACAAGGTTGGGAAATACCAGCTGAGCCCTATGGTAGGCATTGTTTACCATAGTATCGGTAAGGAATCTTGCCAAATATGTGTAATACTGAGGTTCTGTAGAACGTCCGACCCTTATAATCCCCTCAAAAAAAAGATCGGCAAAATTACCGTACTCTCCTTCTAGGGCAGGAACCTCCGCGGCAATGCTGTCGGGGTTAACTGCAAACAAATCCTGATCGAATCGCTGAACTGTAACAGATACATCTATTTTGTCGGTATCGACATCGTCCAACCTGTTATGATTACAGGACAATAACACTATACCCAAAAACAGGGCAACAAAAAAACGTTTTACCATACTCCGTTGAATCAAATACGGGTAAAGATAAGGAAAGTTGGGGTAAATAATCTTATTTTTCGCTTCTTTGTAAATACCACCACAGGAAAGTTTAAACAACATCTTACTTCCAATTTTTGTTAACAACCTGTTGGTAAGCAAAAAAAAAATGTGGAAAAACAGCCCCGGCATCTTAGGGGAAATCCAGCTGTGGGTTTGTTCCTTTGCTTCCTAACTTTCATAAAATGGCTGAAAAACGGA
>JBFXEO010000043.1:0-15909 GCA_050180015.1 Bacteroidales bacterium
AGTTTGAGGCTATCAAGGCTCTGTATCCGTTTTTCGTGAAAAGTGCCAATATTTTTCTCAACGTACAGCGACACGTCTTTCAGATTTAGTTTTTGGTTCTAATGAATAAAGTTCAACTGGTTGAAGTTGCCTTTTTACCATTTCATAATATTCTGGGACTATATCAATTCCAATCGAGTTACGTTTCATTCTGTTGGCAACAATTAAAGTTGTACCTGAACCCATAAACGGGTCAAGTACTGTATCATTTTCTTTGGTGAAAAGTTTAATAAACCATTCAGGAAGTTCTTCGGGGAATGCAGCACTATGATTTTTATTGTTACACTCGGTTGCTAAATGCAGTACATTTGTTGGGTATGCTTTGTCCCGGCCTAGCCAGTTCGCAATATTTTTTCCAAAGCCGCTACCAACTTTTGAGTTATCCCTTATTTTATCTGTTTCAGAAAGATTTTTCAATCTATTTTTAGCCCAATCACCCATCGGAACCATAACTTCCCCTTGGTACATATTGAATTTTTTGTTCTTGTTGAATTGGAGGAGTCGTTCCCACGAATCACGAAAGCGATTTGGCCAATTTCCCGGATATGAGTTTTTTTTATGCCAGATAAACTCTTCTGTCCAAAACCAACCTTGTTTACGCATTGCCAGAATTAACTCCATTACATAAGTACTGCGCTCGCCATCTACGACTTTTTCTTTGATATTAAGAATAAAAGTTCCCGTTGGTTTTAATACTCGCAGTAATTGTTCTGAAATTGGCAAAAACCATTCAACATACTTGTTCGGGTGAATTCCACCATAGGTATTTTTTCTTTGGTCCGCGTAGGGAGGGGACGTAACAATCAGGTCAACTGAATTGTCAGCAAGGAACTTCAATGTCTCTTTACTATCACCTAAATATAGATTTGCCAATACTTCCATCTAAATTTCTTTATTCCGCAAATTTAGTAGTTTTTATTGGTTCGGGGTTATCCTGTTAATATTAAGTAGTTCATACTCTTGTGTTCTGTCTTTTTTAACGGGAAGCATAACAAAGTATTTAATTGTTGTACCCCGATAGACTCAAGGTGTACACGGAACCTGTAGTGAACTTGTGAACCGGTAATGTCCCGGGCAGAACTATTTGACGAGAATTGCGATAAAAACAAAAAATCCGTGGATCTTCCACGGATTTTAATGGTTAAAACATTCCACTATGCAGGATGAATAGCTTCTACGGGGCAAACATCTGCACAAGAACCGCAGTCGGTGCAAATTTCAGGATCAATCATATAGATATCGCCCTCTGATATTGCCTCTACAGGACATTCATCAATGCAAGTACCGCAAGCGGTGCAATCGTCGGAAATTTTGTATGCCATTGCTAATGGGTTTAGTTAAACTTTATTCGTTTGCAAATTTAACTCGATTTGAGTTCCTGCAAAATTAATTACTAAATTTTTGTTTCACAAGAAATTTGTGTTAAACAGAATATGTCTAAATTTAATCCTTTTGACAGCCAAATTATCGGTTCAGAACGGCAATTTATCCTTCAAGGATTTTAATTGTTATCCACGTTAAAAGGGGCAATGCCAGGGATAGCGATTTTTCATTGGCAACAAATTTTGGGGTATGCAGCTGGGTGACAGATGAATTGCTGGTTCCAACTCCAAGCCGGAAAAAAACGGAAGGAATTTCCTGGCTGAAATAGGCAAAATCGTCGGTAGTCATTCTTGGTTCAAGGGATACTACGTTGCTGTCACCCAGAAATTCCATGGCGATTGACTGCACCTTGCGGGTTAGCTCCGGGTTATTGTAAACAAAGGGGTATCCCTGCCTGATTTCAACATCGCAATTGCCCCCCATAGCCTGAGCTACTCCCTTGGCATTTTGTGCTATTAAGCCGTGTGCCGTTTCCCTCCAGCTTTCATCCAATGTTCTTAGCGTTCCCTCAATGTAAACATTGCCAGGAATTACGTTGGTTGCACCTGGAGCTTCAATTTTTCCGAAAGAGAGAACTGCGGGGAGCATGGGCGGTGTATTCCGGCTAATGAGGGTTTGCAGGGCTATTACTATGTGCGAGGCAATAACCACGGGATCTATGAGGGTGTGGGGCAAAGCTGCATGTCCACCCTTGCCCTTAACGTTTAGGTAGATTTCATCGCCCGATGCCATGTATCGCCCCGGGCAGAAGCCAACTTTGCCGGTTTCCATTTCGGGGAGAACGTGTAATCCCAGCATGATATCTGGTTTCATGCCCAGGAATACATCGGAGCTAACAATTGCCCTGGCCCCGCCGGGAAGTAGTTCCTCTCCCGATTCAAATATCAACAGAACCCTCCCGTTCCAGAATTCCCTGAGTTCATGTAATATAATTCCGGTTCCAGCTACCGCGGCTATATGTATATCGTGTCCGCAGGCATGCATTACCCCTTTGCTGTTCGATTTATACTCAAGGTCACTTTCCTCGGTAATGGGTAGGGCATCGAGCTCGGCCCTTATGCCAATCGTTTTTCCACTACCCTTTCCTTCAACTATAGCCATAAAGCTGTGGTGCTGATTAAATGGGATGGTTTTTACACCGTGCCTTGCAAAAGTTGAAGCAATGTAGTTGGCAGTATGCTTTTCCTGGAACGATAATTCCGGGTGTTGGTGGATATGTCTGCGAAAATCAATAATAGCTTGCAAATACTTTTCGCTGAGGTCAGCAATTTTTCCCTTCAATGCGTCCATTACTTTCCGAGTATCATTTTAACGGCTACCAGCAGGATAAAAAAGCCAAACACTTTTTTAAGTATCCTGTCGGGAATATCAATTGATATCAAAGATCCAAAGTAACTGCCTATAACAACAGCAATCATTAAAATCCATGCAACTTTCCAGTTAATTAAACCCGCCCTGTGGTAGTTGTAAACGGCAAAAATTCCTACGGGGAACAGCAAAACCACCAAGCTTGTCCCCTGCGCTAAATGTTGCGAAAAGCCCATCAAAAAAACCAGTGCAGGCACTATAATAATACCACCCCCTAAGCCCAGCGACCCACCAACAAATCCGGCAAATAAACCTATAAAAAGTATTAGCAGCAATTCAGAATGAGTCATCGGCTAAAGTATTTTGAACAAAAGTAAGATTGTTTTTCAACGCAATAATTGTTGAAAGTAAAAATTGTTGATATAAATAAACTTTTATACTTTTGAAACCGTTAACGTATCCTGAGAAAATGGAATGCCTGCCGGTATATTTTTGGGATGTTGCAGCAAAACGTTTCTAAATAAACTTCTACAGGTGATATACTACGAAGTACCATTGGGGGCTTTGCCGTTTACAGAATTAAACAATTACTTATATGGTTAAATTAAACCTAGCAGCAATGAGAAGAATTATTTTAAGTACAGCGTTGCTTTTTTTTGCACTTGTACTATTTGCTCAGAACGAGGCAAAAATTAGTTTTAAAACGGATAAGTACAACTATGGCACCATTAAGGAAGATGACGGTGAGGCCTTCCATGAGTTCGAGTTTACCAACGCAGGCTCATCTCCGCTTATCATCCAGCGGGTTTCTTCATCGTGTGGATGTACAACTCCCGAATGGTCCAAAGAACCTATTGCGCCGGGCAAAGGGGGAAAAATTAAGGTTGGCTACAACCCAAAGGGCAGGCCGGGACCTTTCTCTAAAACCATCTCGGTATATTCAAACTCTGCACAGAATGTTGTTGTTTTGCAGATTTCGGGTGAAGTTGCTGGGCATGTAAAGACTCTTGATGAAATTTACCGCATACCCGTTGGCGATTTATACTTTGAACGAAACCACTTTGCCCTGGGCAGGCTGTTCCTGAACAGCTCCGTCTCAGACACACTAAAATTCATTAACAGGGGTAATTCTCCGGCCAAGGTTACTGCTATTACCAAGGGCATGGATTACCTGACGGTAAAAATTGAACCACAAACGGTTAAACCTAACGATTTTGGCAAGATAGTTCTTAATTATGACCCGAAGTCACGCAACGATTGGGGCTTTGTGGTCGATAGATTTGTGTTGGCGGTAAATGACCAACCCATAAATAATACACCAGTTACCATTACGGGAAGTATAGAGGAGGATTACTCCGGATTAACGGCAGAACAGCTGGAGAATGCTCCGGTAGCTGATTTCAACACTACCGTTTACAACTTTGAAAGCAAAAATGAGGGAGAGCCGGTGGAGTTTGATTTTGTTATCCGAAATAACGGGAAAAGTGATTTAATTATTCGGAAGGTAAAAGCCAGCTGCGGATGCACCACCGTTGAGCCCAGCAAAAAAGTTTTGAAGCCGGGAGAGTCGAGCCCAATTAACGCAACGTTCCGTACCAATGGATATTCCGGTCAACAAAGCAAATCAATCACAGTTATTACCAACGATCCTAAGAAACCCACAGTAGTGCTCCGTTTAAGTGGTAATATTATAAAAAAGCAACAGTAGAGAGTAAAAAACGTTAGTATGGCTAGTTCATAATCGTTAAACAATGCAGCAGAGTAAACGATTTGGTACCCTACCAGTTTTCCTTACAGCTATTTCAACAATTCTTGGGGCGATCCTGTTCCTTCGCTTTGGTTATGCCGTGGGAACCCTTGGGTTCTGGGGCGTTATACTCATCATAATTCTAGGGCATACAGTTACAATCCCTACTGCATTTGCAATATCTGAGATTGCTACCAATAAAAGGGTTGAGGGTGGTGGCGAATACTTTATTATTTCCAGATCGTTTGGGTTAAACATTGGTGCTACTATTGGTATAGCCCTTTTCCTTTCCCAGGCAATTAGCGTTGCGTTTTACGTGATTGCGTTTACCGAATCGTTCCAGTTCTTGTTTGATTATTTACAGAACAACTACAGCATTTACCTTCCCCGGCAGGTAATCAGCATACCGGTTATGCTACTGCTGTCAGTGCTGATTATTCGGAAGGGTGCCAACATGGGGGTTAAGGCATTGTATTTTGTTATAGGTATTCTATTCATTTCCCTTGTCCTCTTTTTTATGGGGCATACCACCCATGCTGAGGTTTCAGACTTTTCCTTGGTGAATGCACAGTTTCGGAATATCGATAAATTTTTTGTTGTATTCGCCATTGTTTTTCCCGCATTCACTGGGATGACAGCCGGTGTAGGCTTATCGGGCGATTTAAAGAACCCCGCTAAATCAATACCGCTGGGAACAACCCTGGCAACAGTAATTGGGATGATAATTTACTTTTTCGTGAGCTATAAGTTGGCCTTATCGGCATCTGCCGAGGAGCTGGCTGGCGATCAACTTATAATGAGTAAAATTGCCATTGGCGGTATGGTTGTAATCCCTTTGGGCCTGGCGGCATCAACCCTTTCGTCGGCACTGGGATCGGTAATGGTTGCACCCCGAACGCTGCAAGCATTGGCCATCGATAAGTCGTTCCCGTTCGAGAATATTAATCAATGGATATCTAAAGGAAGAGAAAAGGATAACGAACCCATAAACGCCTCAATTATTACCTGTGCCATTGCCCTCGTATTTGTTGCACTTGGGAATGTAAACGCGGTTGCCAGTATAATATCCATGTTTTTTATGGTAACCTACGGGTCGCTTTCCCTAATCTCGTTCCTTAATCATTTCGGGGCATCCCCATCGTACCGGCCTTCGTTTAGGTCTAAGTGGTGGCTTTCGCTGGTAGGCTTTGTTGTATCGGTTTGGGTGATGTTTAAAATCAATACCGCTTACGCCGCACTGGCAATTATAATAATGGTTTTGCTAAATGTTTATATTAACCACTACCATAAAAACCGGCGTGGCTTGGTGTCAACCTTTGCCAACTCGCTTTTCCAGCTCAACAGGAGTTTACAGATTTTCCTGCAGCAGAAGGGTAAGGATAAGTCGTTCCTGGAATGGAGACCGGGTGCAATCTGCATTTCTAAGTCAACATTTGAGAGGAATAACGCATTCCGGCTGCTGAACTGGGTCGCTTACAAGTACGGCTTTGGAACTTACCTGCATAGAATAGACGGCTACTACTCCACCAGTACCTGTGAGCAGGCCAAAACGGAGCTGAAAAGGCTTCTCAGCAATATCGAGAACGAAGGAAATTTTGTGTACATCGATACCATAATATCACCCTCATACACATCGGCAATTGCCAGTGCCATACAAATACCCGGCATCGCAGGGATGGAAAACAACATGGTAATTTTGGAGTACGACAAGGAGAAACCCGACGAGCTGTCTGAGATTCTGGAAAATTTCAACCTAATTTCGGCAGGTAACTTTGATGTTTGCATACTTGCATCGAGCCGGAGGCCAATTGTTTTCAAGAATGGCATCCATGTGTGGATAAAGTCCACCGACACAGAGAACGTCAACCTTATGATTCTTTTGAGCTTTATCATATCAGGACATCCAGACTGGGCCAAGGGGTATATCAAAATTTTCAACATCTGTAAACCCAATGAGGTTGAAATCCAGAAGACTAAGCTGAACGAGTTGATGATCAGCGGAAGGCTTCCCATACTTCCTGACAACATAGAAATAATTGAGAATAGCGAGGATATATCGCCATCAAAGCTTATCAACGAATACTCTGAATTTGCCGGGTTGGTTATACTTGGCTTTAGGGAAGAAACCATTAATCACGAGAAGGAAAAGTATTTTGCTGGTTACGATAAATTGGGCGATATCCTGTTTGTGAACTCTAAGTACAAAAAGGAGATAGAGTAAGCATTTACTGTACCCAGTCAGGTTTATGAAGCATCATAAAGAACATAAAAGTGCACTTACCGTTAATCCGGGAATTGAGCAACCCCCATCGGTCAATAACGATGCCGTTAAACGTTTTAAGGAATGCAGGCGTAGCCAGCTCTCCGTGAATGAGTACATGGATGGAATCCTGAGTAAAAACATTACCACACTTAGCCGGGCAATTACCCTGATAGAGAGCTCATTACCACAGCACAATGAGTTGGGCCAAAAGTTGATAGAGTTATGCCTGCCGTACTCTGGAAATTCTGTTAGAATAGGGATAACCGGCGTTCCGGGTGTTGGTAAAAGTAGCTTTATTGAGGCTCTGGGTTCCATAATAACCGGGCAGGGACAGAGATTGGCCGTGCTGGCCATTGACCCGAGCAGCGAAAGGAGCAAGGGAAGCATTTTGGGCGATAAAACACGTATGGAAACGCTGAGCGCCAATTCCAATGCTTTTATACGCCCGTCCCCGTCGGCGGGATCGTTGGGCGGCGTTGCCCGCAAAACCCGCGAAACAATTATTCTTTGCGAAGCCGCCGGATTCAATACCATTTTCATTGAAACGGTTGGCGTTGGACAAAGCGAAGTTGCCGTACATTCCATGGTCGATTTTTTTCTGCTGCTGATGCTGGCTGGTGCTGGCGATGAACTTCAGGGCATTAAGCGTGGAATTATGGAAATGGCCGATTTAATTGCCATAACCAAGGCCGATGGCTCCAACGTTGAAAAAGCAATGCTGGCCCGGGCCGAATACCAGAATGCCCTGCACCTGTTTCCCCCTTCGGAATCGGGCTGGATTGTACAGGCGGTAACCTGCTCGGCGATGGAGAAAACAGGCATTGTAGAAGTTTGGGAGTTGGTTAAAGGGTATGTCGATGTTGCCAAATCTAACGGATATTTTCAGCATCGGCGAAGCAGGCAGGCAAGGTACTGGATGTACGAGTCCATAAACGAGTCGCTGAAGAATCATTTTTACCGCGATAGGGATATTCTAGCGGACATCCAAACCATGGAGAATGAGGTCACCGACAATAGGATCAGTTCATTTGTAGCAGCCCAGCATTTACTCGACAAATACTTTAAGAAATACTCGGAGTAGTTATTAAAACAGCCATTGTGCTTAATATAAAGATGCCTACCTTCGATCAAATTAAATCAACCTTAAAAAATTATACCGTTGGAATTGCCGGTGCTGGCGGATTGGGTAGCAATGTGGCCATGATGCTTACCCGCGCCGGCGTGGGAAAGCTGGTTGTTGCAGATTTCGACATAGTTGCGGAGAGTAACCTGAACAGGCAATTTTACTTTAAGCATCAGGTTGGATTTAAAAAGGTTGATGCACTTAGGGCTAATCTGCTAAGTATCAACCCGGATTTGTTGCTCACCACGCACAATGTTAAGCTTGACGAAGAAAACCTCTTCCGTTTTTTCCCGGATGTAGATGTTATGGTTGAGGCATTTGACGGGGCTGACATGAAGCAGATTATTATTGAAAAGTTCCAGGCGGAAATGCCAGGTATCCCGCTTGTCGCGGGCAATGGCATGGCCGGCTGGGGCAATTCCAATACCATGAAAGTACAGCAGGCGGGGAATCTTTTTCTTTGCGGCGATGGATACTCAGAGGTTACCGTTGAACTTCCGCCAATTGCCCCCAGGGTTACTATATGTGCTGCCATGCAGGCCAATGTAGTACTGGAAATTCTGCTCAACCGGGAAGCAGAAATAAAAGCTAACCCCTAAAATAATTAACCCAATTTTACATTAACTTTGGGGCGAAACTTTGTACCAGGAATGGAGATAATTTTGAATAACAACCCCGATTTTATCGAAACAAGTAAAAAAAGCATTACCGTTGCGGAGCTGCTTGCACTTAAAAACTTCAGCTATAAACTGCTGGTGGTTAAGGTAAACAATACTCTTGTGCGGAAAGATCAGTATTCGTCGGCAACAGTTAAGGATGGCGATAATGTACAGGTTATTCATCTAATTACCGGAGGATAATATGGCTCAAAATGCTCCAAATATATGGAAATGGTTGCTGGCGAGGTTAAAGAATAAATTTTTTATAACAGGCCTTATATTTATCCTTTGGATGTTAATCTTCGATAACAGCAACTGGGTTTCGATGATCGGCACTCAGCGAAAAATAAACGAAATGGGAAAGGAGCAGGAGTACTACAGGCAAAAAATCAGCGATGATAAACGAAAAATAAAAGAGCTAAGGACCAATAACGAGAATTTGGAGAAGTTTGCCCGGGAGCAATACCTGATGAAAAAGCCCAACGAAGACATTTTTATTTTTGATGAGAAAGATTTATAGCCGTTTTTTCCCTTCCTGTAGCGCAGAAAGATACAACCAAATATATTTACGATTTTTCGTGAAACCCCGAATCGTATCAATTTTTGAATACATATTGAACCCACCCATTGGCCGGTAATAATTTTAAAAAAATTTTGTATGCACTTTACTGTTAACCCTTTTGGAAAAATTGATGATAAGCAGGTATCCCTGTACACATTTATAACCGACAGCGGGTTAGAAGTATCGGTAACAAACTACGGGGGAACAATCACCTCCATTAATTCAAATCACGGTAAAAAGCCATTACGGCTAGTTTACGGGTTTCCCGGGTTAAATCCATACATTAACTCCGATATATATGCGGGGGCCATTGTGGGTAGGTATGCAAATCGGATTGCTGGTGCGGAATTCTGTATTGGTGAAAACACTTACAGGTTAAATAAGAACGAGGGGGAAAATCAACTTCATGGAGGTATCTCTGGCTTTAACCGGAAAGTCTGGGAAACGCAGCTCTGCGGGCAGGCCAACGGGGTTTGTACCCTCAAGCTTTACCTGCATAGCCCAAGCCTCGATGAGGGATTTCCGGGAAATCTCGATGTTTGGGCTACATACCAGATTGCTGCCGATAATAAAATTACGCTAAGTTACCTTGCCAAAACCGATGGGCCTACCCACGTTAACCTAACCACGCACAGCTACTTTAACCTTGGAGGTTTTGAGGGCAACGTGCTCGATCACCTGCTCACCATCAATGCAAACCGGTATTTACCGGTTAATGGAGAGTTAATCCCCACAGGTACGTTAACCGACCTTGCGGGTACACCCTTCGATTTTAGGAAACCCAAGGCCGTTGGGGCCGATATTGACCTGGTGGATAACCTGTACGACCACTGTTTTGTGCTGAATAATCCTTCGCTGGAGGAACCTTCGGCTATTCTAAAAAATCCAAAGAATAACATAACGTTGAGCATTTACACCACCCAGCCGGGGATTCAATGCTACACACCGTTGATAAAGCCAAAACATAACGGCGTAATTTTTCCTGTTCCGGAAAACGGGAACTGGGCAGTTTGCCTTGAGCCCCAGCATTTCCCGAATTCCCCTAAAACACCACATTTCCCATCTACGCTTCTTTTGCCCGGCAAGGAGTACCAGCAAACAACTATTTTTTGCTTTGATTTAGGAGATTAGAATTTTTCCTCAAAAGCCCGTAGAACCTCAATATGCAAACGTTTTCATATTGATAATAGTCATATTTTATACCTAAATTTACCCATACATTTACACCGGATCTTACGCCGAACAAACCATAACCATAAACATAAACATATATGAGCGTTCAGGAAAAGGTAAAGCAGATGAGGCTGCTAAACCAGTGGAACTATGAATGGAAACCTCTTTTTAGGGGCTATACCGACAAAATTTTATACGTAAATGTCGGTAGCAACGAAGTAAAAGAAAAGCTGGTACCACCGCAGATGAAAGAAAAATTTATTGGCGGGAAAGGTTACGGGCTAAGGCTTTTGTGGGACGCTACAACGCCTACCACTCAATGGAGCGATCCGGAGAATGAAATTATCATCAGCTCAGGGCCCATAGGGGGGATTACCCAGTACTCCGGTACGGGCAAGTCTTTGCTGGTAAGCATTTCACCACAAACCAACTCTGTGATGGATTCAAACGTAGGCGGTTTCTTTGGCTCATTCCTAAAATTTTCGGGCTTTGATGCCCTTGAACTTCAGGGGAAATCCGATAAGGACGTTATTATTTATATCGATGGCATTAACCATAAGGTGGAGATATACGAAGATCCCGGTTTCTCAGTGGATTCTCACTTACTTGCCGAGGAGTTAACCGAAGCGTTTGCCACAGGGGAAAGGGATTATAAAAATATAGGCATTGTATCTACCGGCGCGGGTGCAGAGCACTCTTTAATAGGAATGGTAAACTTTACCTTTTACGACCCGAAGCGCAAAAAGGTAAGGCTGAAACAGGCTGGCCGTGGCGGCATTGGCACGGTAATGCGCAACAAGAAGGTTAAGGCCATTGTTGCCCGGGTTGAAGGGGTTAAGGGAAACCTGAACAATGTTGCCAATCTGGATGCAATTGTTGAGAGGGGCCGTAGATACCAGAACGAAATTCGTGAACTCGACGATCAGCAGTGCCAGATGCGCCGGAAGGGTACGGCAAATATTGCCAACGTTATGAACGATTATGACCTGCTACCAACGCATAACTTTAAGTTTGGCAGTTCGGTAGATGGGCAAAAAATACACAGCAATGTTTTCAGGGATAAGTATTTCACCCAGAACATACCCGATGGGTGCTGGATTGGATGTGCCATGAGCTGCTCGAAAGGAGTTGACGATTTTGTACTTAAAACAGGTCCGTACAAGGGGCAAAAGGTTATTGTCGATGGGCCTGAATACGAAACCGTTGCCGGGCTTGGCTCCAACCTTGGTATTTTTGACCCGGAGGCAATCATCGAGGCAAATTTCTACTGCGATACTTATGGTATATGCACCATTACATGGGGAACCTGTATGGCATTCGTCATGGAATGCTACGAAAACGGGATACTCAATAAGGCGCGTACCGGTGGTTTAGACCTTAACTTTGGCCAGTTCGAGAATATGATGGAAGTTATGCACCAGCTTGCACGTGGCGAAGGATTTGGTGTTATTGTTGGTGTGGGTGTCCGCAAGATGAAAGAGTATTTCGTGAAAAATTTTGGTGCCGATGCCGCCTTCCTTCAGGATATTGGAATGGAGAATAAAGGGTTGGAATACTCGCAGTACGTATCCAAGGAATCGTTGGCGCAACAGGGTGGCTATGCAATGACCAATAAGGGGCCACAGCACGACGAGGCCTGGTTAATTTTCATGGATATGGTTAACAACCAGATACCAACCTTCGAGGATAAAGCGGAGGCTTTGCATTACTTCCCCATGTTTCGTACTTGGTTTGGTTTACAGGGATTATGCAAGTTACCCTGGAACGATGTTGTTCCCAGGGGAAATGCGGAGACCGATGAGCCCCATAAAATTCCCGAACATGTAGATAACTACGTTACCATTTACAACGCCGTAACGGGTAATAATATAGATAAACACGGGTTGATTCGCCAGAGTGAACGGGTTTACAACTTCCAGCGTATATTCAACATTCGCCGTGGGTATGGGTTGCGTAGGCACGATGCCCAGCCCTACCGGGCATGTGGGCCTGTTACCCGGGAGGAATACCTGAGCCGCGAGGAGCGTTATGACAAGCAGCTAAAGGATTGGCTGGGAGTTGATACAACTCAAATGAGCCTTGAGGAGAAAATGGCTGCCATGCGCAAGTATCGTGAGAACAGGTATGAGCAGTTACTCGATGCTGTTTATAAACGTCGTGGCTGGACAAATAATGGCGTTCCTACCGTAGAGCACCTTAAGGAAATAGGAATGGATTTACCTGAACTTATTGAAGTGGTGAAGCCATTGCAGTAAGATTGAACTGACATCAGTTAACCCCCAAAAATTTTTCTGGGGGTTTTTCTTTGTGCTCGCAGTTTTGCTGTATATAGACTCCATTAGTAAATTATACGTTTTTTAATGTATAACGCTGTCAGGGTTTTAAACCCTGACAGCGTTTGTGTAAAAGATATAATAGACGTTCATATAAATCAGGTGTAATTTTGTTAAAGTCATCCCGGCAGATCAACTTATCCATCGAATTTGTTGTATCTTAGTAAAAATTTATAGCCATGAACAGAGTAGTTATCCTTGGGGCATTGCTGGTAGCCACGCAAACCGTAAGCGTCCAACAGGCCCCGGAATCAGTTTCAAAATTTGCCTTCGACCTGTATAAACACATATCGATGGATAAAGGTGAAAATGTGGTTTTTGCCCCTTTTAGCATTACCCCTGCATTTGGTATGGTGACGTTAGGCGCAAAGGATGAAACCGAAAAGCAGCTGTTGCAGGTGTTTCGCTTTCCGGATAACCAACCATCGTTACACGTTAATTTAGGCAAGCTTCAGCGCACTATTCAGCACGATGCCCATAGTTCTATAGATATTAGTATTACCAATCGGGTTTGGATGGAAAAAACGTACCGGGTAAACCCGTCGTATCGCCGAAGCCTTCAAAAATTTTATGGTGCTAAAGTTGCCCCGGCCGATTTTACCCGAAACCCTGAAATGTCGAGAGAAAAAATTAACAAAACGGTACAGGCCGATACTAAAAATTATATCAAAAATTTGTTACCGCAGGGCAGCGTTACTGGTGTTACCCGCTTGGTATTAACCAACGCCATTTACTTTAAGGGAAAATGGGCAGTACCTTTTGATACAAAGAAAACATCGCAGCGTAATTTCAGCTTATCATCGGGCGAAACGGTGAAGTGTGCCACCATGTTTGTAGAAGATACAATGGGTTACTTTAAGGGGGATGATTATGAAGCCTTACAGCTTAACTATAAGGGGAATAATTTATCCATGTTGATTTTGTTACCCAACGAGGGCGTAAAAATTTTGGACTTTGAGCAGGAACTTAGCTACGAGCTATACATAGATGCCATAAATGGCTTGACCCGCGATAAATTTGGTGTTTACCTGCCAAAATTTAGGATCGAAACGGGGCTATCGCTGAAGAATACTTTGAGCGAAATGGGAATGCCTGTGGCTTTTACCGACAATGCTGATTTTTCGGGAATTTCCGGCAAAAAGGATTTGAAAATCTCCGATGCTTTTCACAAAGCTTTCATTGAGGTTTCGGAGGAAGGCACAACCGCTGCCGCAGCCACAGCCGTGGTAATAGCCATAAAATCGATGCCACGGATGAATAGCTTTGCTGCAAACCGTCCCTTTGTTTACATACTAAGGCACAACAGCAGCAATACCATTCTGTTTATGGGCAAGGTGGAGAACCCCAACAAGTAATACCTTGCCGTGTGAGCAAGTACATACTAAATCTTATCGGTCAGGGCGAGCATCAAACGCTCGATTTTAAGCATTCCATAACCGACTCCAGAAAAATAGCCCGATCGTTGGTGGCCTTTGCCAACACGTGGGGCGGGACCCTTCTGGTTGGTGTTAAGGATAACGGCAACATTGCCGGCGTTAATTCCGATGAAGAATACTACATGGTTGAAGCTGCATCGCAGCTATACTGTAGGCCAGAAGTGCCATTTACCGTGGTTAAGTGGGAGATTGATGGCAAAGCCGTACTGGAGGTTAAGGTGAACCCATCGAAGAAAAAACCTCACAGGGCCCCCGATAAGGCCGGTAAGTACAGGGCATATACTCGTGTGGCCGACGAGAATATCTTGGCATCGCCCGTGCAGCTGAAAATTTGGAAAGCCGAACGTTCCCGTAAATCTATTCGGTTAAGTTTAACTGGAGTTGAGGATGATTTACTCGGTTATTTGAAGGAGAATGGCAAAATAACGGTCCGTCAGCTTAGCAAGATTGGGTTTATGTCGTCTGCCGATGCAGAAAAAATACTGGTTAACCTAACCGTTATGGGATTAATTAAGTTTTCAGGAGACTCTGCCAATGAATACTTTTTCGTGTAGAACAACCGGTTTGGTTAACAGCATTATTCCAACCCTGACAGCGCAAGTTTTACCATTGACGGCTTGATACTAGGAATAGTTGGCAATCCCTCAACCTGGGTTGTTGAGTTTGCCGGGGGGGGAGAGAAACCAGGCAAAGCAAGTTCAATGAAGTTCATCTTTTTACTCAAAAAAAACAGGTATTTAATTTTACATTGAACCAATGCCGTTTTATCATATTTTTACAGTCAACTATCAATGAACAGCCATCAAATAAGCTTTGCATTAATAAATTTTGTTAATTTGCCCGGTGAGTTAAACACTCTATTATTTAGAATTTTCAACGGTAAAGTATCAATGCAAACCTACAAATAAATGAGCGCTGTAATTACCTTGCATCAGTCAACTGTCAACTAAAACATCAAACCCGATGAAAAATTCAAAGATTAGCCCGAATATTTATGCTACGCTGCTCTGCCTACTACTTGGATTTATTAGTACAAATGCGCAAAACCGTCAACCACAAAATGTTCGGCGGGTAATAGTAACCAGCAGGTACGAAATTAAGGATGGTAAGCGTACATCAAAGAGTATGGCCATAAAGCAGGAAATCAAAGATTCCCTGGATAGAGTTCACACCATTTTAAATAGGGATTATGAAACACAGACAGTTACGAGCCATACCTGGCATACCTTTGAGGGAAAGCAGGTAGTGAGAACCGATGAGTTTGTGAATGAGAAACTCAGGGTTACCCGTTTGTTTACCCATACTTCCGATTCGTTGCTTGCCACCGAAACAATTTTTCGGGTTAATCCGGGCGATACTGCATTTTACGTGAAGCTTGCCTACACCTATGGCCAACTCCGTAAGCCCATTCAGGTCGATGCTGTGGATGTCAGGGGTAAGCGGGCCTACCGCTCAAAGTCTGTTTACGATAGCCGGGGAACAGAGATAAAACGGACTGTTAAGGTTAAACGCGAGTTTACACCGCTCGATTCCGTTGTCAGTCTGACGGATGCCCCTGCTTACGATTCTGCGGGAAGAATTATTTCAGAGGTAATAACCAAAAAATATATCAACGGAAAAACTACCGTGGTATCGTATCGCTACGGTTACAACGGCAAGGGGCTGATGTCCACCGTGGAAGAGGTATATCCATCGGGCAGCGTAAAATTAAGGAAAACGCTGGAGTATAACGACAAGGGTATGGTAAAATTTATCTCGGTTTATGATTCCAACAGCACGTTGGTTGAATATTACGCCAAACGTTACGAATTGTACCCTACCCGCGATCGGCGAAATCAGATTATTGAATATTGATGTTATCGTATCATATATGCAATCCTGTA
>JBFXEO010000044.1:0-15813 GCA_050180015.1 Bacteroidales bacterium
GTCAACGGAGGCCCCATGATGGGAAAAGCCATTAACAATAGCGATGTTCCGGTTACCAAGGGCACATCGGGAATTATTGTTTTCCCGGCAAAAGAATCGAAACGCAAAGCCGATAGTGCCTGCATACGCTGTGCCAAATGTGTTTCGGTTTGCCCCATGGGATTGGAACCATATCTACTCATCAGGTTAAGCCAACGTATGATTTTTGACAGGATGGAACAGGAACACGTCCTCGACTGCATGGAATGCGGATCGTGTAGCTTTGAATGTCCTGCAAACCTCCCATTACTCGACTATATACGCCTTGGCAAAGCCGAAGTGAGCAAGATTATCAGATCGCGTAAAAATTAGCACTCATACTTAACTAGCAGTAAACTAGGTTCAAATGGATAAGCAAGTTATTGTATCACCCTCACCACACATACATAGCGGAGAATCGACAAGCCGTTTAATGTTTAACGTGGTATTGGCCCTAATGCCGGCCTTGGCAGTATCGCTCTACTACTTTGGAGTTGGAGCATTAATTGTTACTTTACTGGCAGTGGGCTCGTGCGTGTTCTTTGAGTACGTAATCCAGAAATACTTACTCCACACCAAACCCACCATTGCCGATGGTTCTGCCGTAGTAACCGGATTGCTTCTGGCATTTAACGTACCCAGCAACCTACCATGGCATATAGTAATTATAGGAAGTTTAGTTGCCATAGGAGTTGCCAAGATGAGCTTTGGAGGATTGGGAAGTAACCCTTTCAATCCGGCACTTGTCGGCAGGGTTTTCATGTTGATTTCCTTTCCGGTGCAAATGACCAGCTGGCCATTGCCCATTGCATCGCGCCTGCAATATATCGACGCTGTTACCGGCCCAACCCCGCTGGCCATTCTCAAGGAAGGATTAAAAAATGGTGAGAGTATATCGCAAATGGCCGATAAAATTCCAACCCACATGCAGCTATTCATGGGCCTTATGGGCGGTTCACTCGGAGAAATTGCAGCATTTGCCCTTCTAATAGGGTTTGCATGGCTGCTGATAACTAAAACCACTACCTGGCACATCCCGGTTTCAATATTCACCACCATCGCTGTATTTACGGGAATTCTGTGGCTCGCAAACCCCGAGCAAAACGCCGATCCAATTTTTCATCTACTAACAGGAGGCGTTATGCTGGGAGCCATATTCATGGCAACCGACTACGTAACATCGCCAATGAACCCTTTGGGAATGTGGATTTTTGGGATTGGCATCGGATTACTTACCGTTATTATAAGGGTTTGGGGATCGTACCCCGAGGGTGTTTCGTTCGCAATCCTCATTATGAATGCGTTTGTTCCCTTAATAAACCGTTACGTGAAACCCAAAAGATTTGGAGAGGAGGTAAAGAGCAATGGCTAAAGTAGAATCGAACTTCAAAAATATGACACTAACCCTGCTGGTTATTACACTTGTTGCCTCAGCAGGTTTAGGGCTAGTGTATCAATCAACAAAAGAACCAATAGCGGTGGCCCAAATGGCAAAAATAACCAATGCCATCAAAGTGGTTGTGCCCGAATTTAACAATCAACCTCTTGATGAATCGTACACGGTTGAGGTTGATGGGGGGGTGCTAACATTTTATCCGGCAAAAAAGGATGGGCAACTGGTTGGAACTGCCGTAAAAACATTCAGCAACAACGGATTTGGTGGATTAATTGAACTGATGATCGGATTTTTGCCCGATGGTTCAATCGGTAAAATAGCTGTTATATCGCACAAGGAGACTCCGGGATTAGGCGATAAAATGGATCCTAAAAAGTCAAGCTTTAGCATCCAGTTCGAAGGTAAAAATCCTGAAAATTTTAAACTTACAGTGAAAAAAGACGGTGGTGATGTTGATGCAATTACCGCTTCGACAATTTCATCGAGAGCTTTCTGCGACGCTGTTCAACGTGCTTACAGAGCCCTGAAGGAAGGAGGTACAAAATGAGCAAGCTGTATAATCTGACCAAGGGAATCATTAAGGAGAACCCCATTTTTGTAATTGTACTGGGCATGTGTCCCACGCTGGCTACAACTTCGTCGGCCATGAATGGATTAGGGATGGGGTTGGCCACAACATTCGTACTCCTTGGATCTAACATTGTAATATCGCTTATTGCAAGGTTTATCCCCGACAAGGTTCGAATTCCCTCGTACATAGTTATCATTGCCACTTTTGTTACCATCGTAGATTTGGTAATGCAGGCCTACACCCAATCGCTATACGAAAAACTCGGGATATTTATCCCGTTGATAGTTGTAAACTGTATTGTTCTGGGTAGAGCTGAGGCTTTTGCCAATAAGAACAACGTATTTGAGTCGATGCTGGATGGACTGGGAATGGGCATCGGGTTCACCTTTGCCCTAACCCTGCTGGGCTCTATCAGAGAATTGCTGGGCAACGGATCGCTTTTCGACCACAAGTTCATATCAGGCGATGCCATGCTGGTGTTCATCCTATCGCCCGGTGCTTTTATAGCCCTGGCCTACCTGATAGCCATTTTTAACAAATTCAAAAAATAGCGGAGGTTACCATGGAATATATACTGATAATAATTGCAGCCATTTTTGTCAACAACGTTGTACTGTCACAGTTCCTGGGAATATGCCCATTCCTAGGGGTATCCAATAAAATTGAAACTTCGTTGGGTATGGCCGGTGCCGTTACCTTTGTAATAGTTCTGGCAACCATTGTAACTTTTCTGCTACAACATTATGTGCTCAATCCGCTGGGAATTGGGTACATGCAAACCATTGTTTTTATTCTGGTTATTGCAGCTCTGGTTCAGATGGTGGAAATTATCCTCAAAAAATTAAGCCCGGCACTGTACCAGGCACTAGGAATATTTCTGCCTTTAATCACCACAAACTGTGCTGTACTTGGTGTTGCAATCCTGGTGATCAAGAAAAACTACAACCTGCTAGAAGGTGTCGTTTACTCTGCTGCTACTGCAATTGGTTTTGGACTGGCATTAATTATTATGGCGGGCATCAGGGAGCAGCTGGAGCTGGCAAACATCCCGAAAGGGATGAAAGGTGTTCCCATTGCCCTACTCACCGCCGGAATTTTGGCATTAGCGTTTATGGGATTTGCCGGAATTGTTAAGTAAAATACGACTGACACAAAACGAATAAGGCTCACAAAAGTGAGCCTTATTCGTTTTACAAATTCTATCTCTAACATCATTTCTCTGAAACAACAACAATGGTATCTGTCACAGTTTCCTCGTTAACCGAGTAAAAGGCAAAAACGTACGATCCGAGCTCTGTTGGAATAAAGTTGAAGGTTGAATCTTTCGTAACCAGCACGTCCTCACACGTCTCGCCATGGTTCTCAAAAGTAGCCAGTGCTGCATATTGATACAGAGTATCACTATCTACTTCATGAATAAATCTTATACTATGCCAGCAGGTATTCGGTGCAGTGGCCCTGATTGGGACATGAACAGTTGCATTCACCACGGATGTATCGGGGAGTACGCCAGCATCAATCGTAATATAATCGGTGTAACGCACCGAATTATCATTATCTAGGCACGATCCCAGCATAAATGCAAGGGGAACGGTAAGCATTAACAATTTACGCATAGTTTCTACTTTTAGTTTTATCGAAATTTTCCCACAAATATCTAGCCAAATATTGGTAAAACAAAACATAAAAGTACAGAAAATCTACAGGTAAACTCTCCCTCTTTTTTGCTAATTAATTTTAGATGACATTGGGTATTTAAGGCCTTTTACTGACTTCACCCGGGCCATTACGCTTCCCACTTTTATAGGCGATTCAATTAGTATGGGCAGTTTATTCTTATCATCGGTTACCCACACAAATATTTTTTGATCGCCTTTAAAAATATCACCGGCAACAACATCAACCTGAAACTTAAGGCAGTTAAACCTGCCCAACCCCTTTACGTT
Source organism: Bacteroidales bacterium (assembly GCA_050180015.1). Lineage (GTDB taxonomy): Bacteria > Bacteroidota > Bacteroidia > Bacteroidales > Tenuifilaceae > JBFXEO01. The sequence continues at coordinate 3,932 of JBFXEO010000044.1, forward strand.
CTTTTCTTCGCGTCCCAGAAAATGATATCCAACATCGTAAACTTTTTCATCCATTATAGCCGATACCGGGAATGTTCGTCCCGGTTTAATGTTACTAAAGTCAAGTGTTCTGGCAGCATATATTGCTGTAACAACATCGTATATGCAGTTGTCAACTTTCAGGGTATCGTACCTGTTGGCTTTTTTCTTACGCCGAACCCGAATGTACAGCTCATTGGTTTCCCAGTTGAACTTATACTCGTTCTCCTTGGTAAATCCGCCCTCGTAAATATCGCGGTTGAAATAAACCGGCTCCAGGGTTACCGAATCGACCCACGATTCGTATAAATCTCGTACCTTGAAAAACCAATCGTAAAAGGTGTAACTTTTGCCCGTTGCTTTCAGGTGAAACAGATCACGGCCGAAACGATGTTCGGATGTTACGTTAAACTCGGCTTCTCCAACATCTGTCCACACAAAAAACCACGTATAGCTCATCTCATAAACTATATTCTCGCCCTTGGTAAAGGCGGTATTAACCATTCCACAGTTCCCAGAGTTTTGGGCTTCTGCACTTAAACCCACGAAAAGCGACAAAATGTTTATAATTGTTATTTTTAGCAAGTTCATGTTAACTTATTCGGCTTAAATTGTTTTTAACCTGGGCTATTTCCTCCAGCCTTTTCGACAGTGTTGCATTTCTAGGGTTTGTGAGCAGCCCGTCTTCGGCTAAAATATTTTTTACCACATTGCGTACATGCTGAAGCAGCTGGCCATCGGTACTCAAACTGGCCAATTTAAGATCGAGAGGAGTTCCGCTCTGTAAAGTACCATCTATATCGCCAGGGCCACGTAGTTTCATATCTATTTCGGCAATTTCAAACCCATCATTGGTTGATACCATGGTTGCCAAACGTTTTCGCGACTCTGCTGAAAGTTTAACCTGCGATAGTAATATACAATAACTCTCATCGGCACCACGGCCAACCCTTCCCCTAAGCTGGTGTAACTGCGATAGGCCAAAACGTTCGGCACTTTCAATAACCATAACGGTTGCATTGGGAACATTCACACCAACCTCTATTACCGTGGTTGCCACCAGGATATGTGCCTTCCCCTGTGTAAACAGATTCATGGAAAAATCCTTATCATCTGGCTTCATCTGCCCATGAACCACAACGGTAACGTATTCCGGAGGTGGGAATGCCCTTACTATGCTCTCGTAGCCGTCCTGCAAATCTTTAAGGTTCTCCAGCTTCTCGGATTCCTTGATTAACGGGTAAACAATATATACCTGTCGCCCCGCCTTGATTTGCTCCCTGATTAATCCAAAAACCACGTTCCTCTTTAAATCAGTGTAATGAATTGTTTTTACGGGTTTCCGGCCAGGAGGCAACTCATCTATAACACTCACCTCTAAATCGCCATAAAGAGTCATAGCTAAAGTTCGGGGTATTGGGGTTGCTGTCATTACCAGCACATGGGGTGGGTTATCGTTTTTTTCCCACAGCTTGGCCCGTTGCATTACTCCAAAACGTTGCTGCTCGTCAATCACTACAAAACCAAGGTTTTTAAATTTTACCACATCCTCCAGCAGGGCATGGGTACCTATGAGTATGTTCAAATCGCCAGCGGCCAATGATTTGTGAAGGTTATTCCGTTCCGACTGCCGGGTACTTCCCGTGAGTAGGCCAACGCTCACCGGAAGGCCTTCAAGGAGCGATAAAACCGACTCGTAATGCTGAAATGCAAGTATTTCGGTGGGTGCCATTATGCAGGCCTGGTATCCATTGTCAACGGCAATAAGCATCGACATTAAGGCAACAACAGTTTTACCGCTACCCACATCGCCCTGTAGCAATCTGTTCATCTGCTTACTGCTACCCATATCTCTTCTGATTTCACGGATTACCCGCTTCTGCGCATTGGTTAAAGGGAAGGGCAGTTTTTCAGAGTAGAATCGGTTAAACATCTCTCCTACCTTGCTAAAAACATGACCATTCACTTTGGCTTGTTGTACCGACTGTCTTAGTAAAATTCCCAGCTGGATGTAAAAAAGTTCCTCGAACTTAATCCTATGCTCGGCCCTTTGCAGCAAGGCAACGCTTTGCGGAAAATGGATATGCCGTAAGGCCTCGGGAAGCGTCATCAGCTTATGCTGTTCAATTAAATAGGGAGGCAATGTTTCCTCTATTTTTCCCTTTACAATGCCAACCAACGATTGCTGAAACCCAAGAATTGTTTTGGAGGTTATCCTGCTACTTTTAAGTTTTTCGGTGGTTGAGTAAGCTGGCTGAAGAGCTCCGGTTATCTTATCCTGCCCAACCAGGTACTCTTCCATCTCGGGATGTGCAATGCTAAAACGGTTGCCAAAACGGCTGGCCTTCCCAAAAATCAAGTAATCCACGTTTGGCTTAAGCCATTTGGCCATCCAGGTAATTCCCTTAAACCAAACCAACTCCATACTTCCGGTACCATCTGTTAACACCGCATTGAGCCGTTTATTCCGTCCAACCCCCGTTTCATCAATCCGTACAATTCGTCCTATAACTTGTATGTAGGGTAAATCATCGGAAATTTGAGAGATTTTGTAAATCTTCGATCGATCGATGTACTTGTATGGGTAGAAAAAAAGCAAGTCGGCAAATGTGTGTATGTTTAACTCCTTCCGGAGCAACTCGGCACGCTTGGGGCCTACTCCTGGTAAAAATTTAATATCGGTAGCTAAAATATCGCCCATCAACTCAAATTTATCAAAACAAAATAGAATACTGAACGCGCCATGCTTCATCGGCCCACGGGTAATTCTGCACAAATCTAAGTATAAATGATTACACTACTAGTACAAACAACTTGTTTAACACACCAATATGTTTTTGTTACCAACTAAAATTTATGCAAAAAGCGCAACCTGTTTCCGGTGAATATTTTTGATTAATTTTACTACTTAAACCTTTTTTAACAAAATTAATCATACTTAACATGCCGCCAAATCGTACATTAGCAATCGCAAAGATTTACGATTTACAGCATGAGAACAGGGTTTCTGGGACAAATTTACAATTATTACAAGTTCTGGCTTAACAGTAAACCGCAAGGAGGCTATGGAATTCATTCACCTTACGTTTACAAGCTTTATACAGAGGTAATAGAACCCGACAAGAAAGAAAAGATCTTTGACAAAATTGAAGGATACCGGAGAGATTTGATGCGGTGCGGGCTATCAATCATTAGGAAATCAATTGGCAATAGTTTACGCGGTGGGTATAGGGGCGAGGAAATTTCACTAAAAAAGATTGCTGGTGCTGTTTCAGTGCCACCGCATCTGGGTAGGCTACTTTACCGCCTGTGTAGCTATTATCAGCCAAGGAATATTGTTGAGTTGGGTACCTGCGTGGGCATCAGCACCATGTACCTAACTACGTACAGCCAGCAATCCACTGTATTTACCATAGATGGCGATGAAGCGGTTTTGGGAATAGCACAAACCCGATTCCGGCAATACGGGTTTTCGAACATTCAAACCCTTGCAGGAAATTTCGATGTTCAACTTCCCAGAATTGTAAACGAGCTGAACAGCGTGGATATGGTTTTTATTGATGGCGACCATAACGAAAGAGCGTTGATAGGATACGTTAACCAGGTAATGCCCAAAATAAACAACAAGAGCATAATTATAGTTGATGATATACGCTGGAGCAAGGGAATGGAGAAAGCATGGAAGTATTTATGCTCATTGCCCGATGTTAGTATTTCTATTGATCTCTTCCGATGCGGTATCCTTATTTTTGAAGAAGGAATTGCCAAGCAACATTTCCTGCTAAGATATGGCCCTTACTAAATTTGAATAAAACACATATACCGGCAAAAATGAACAATACCGATTTGATTACCATACACAACATCAGAAAGTTCTACCAGGTGGGTACTGTTGTGGTAAAAGCCTTGAAGGGTGTTGATTTAACCATTGGAAAAAATGAGTACGTGGCCATTATGGGGCCATCCGGCTCGGGTAAATCTACGCTCATGAATATTCTGGGATGCCTTGATACACCCACCGAAGGGTCCTACATACTTAACGGAACCGACGTTAGCAAACTATCCGACGATGCTTTGGCCGATATTAGAAACAAGGAAATTGGCTTTGTATTCCAAACCTTTAACCTTTTACCCAGATATACCGCCCTCGATAACGTAGTTCTTCCGCTGATTTATGCTGGTATTACAAAACAGGAAAGAACCGAAAAGGCCATAAACGCGTTGAGAAACGTTAGCCTTGAGGACAGAATGGAGCATAAGCCCAATGAGCTATCGGGCGGACAACGTCAGCGCGTGGCTGTTGCCCGGGCATTGGTTAATAACCCATCAATAATACTAGCCGACGAGCCTACCGGAAACCTCGACTCCAAAACATCCATAGATATAATGAATTTATTCGAGGACATATACTCGCAGGGTAATACGATTATACTCGTAACCCACGAGGAAGAGATAGCCAAACACGCCCGGAGAATAGTTAGGCTACGCGATGGCGTGATTGAGTCCGATGAAATTAACCATCATCCAACGCTAAAACAAAAAGTGGTTATAACCGAACAGTAAAACTTTGGGTATGCTATAGAACAAGGGACTTGCCTGACATAGCTGGCAAGTCCTTCCTTTTAAGAGTCATCGAAGCCTTAACCTCACTTAAAAAAACACAATGCCATGAAACTATAGACTAAAACCGGAGATAAGGGAACAACATCGCTAATCGGGGGCAAGCGTGTTCCCAAATACCATCCACGGATTGAAACTTACGGAACTGTTGACGAGCTAATTGCATTCACCGGATTGCTCCGGGACCAGCCCGTGGATAGCCATACCAAAGAGTTGCTGGTAACCATTCAGGATAAGCTGATGAACTGCGCATCCATACTGGCTGCCGACTGCTCGGACTGCAATGTGCGAGTACCTACTGTTGAAGATTCTGACATAAAACGCCTTGAAAAGGAAATCGACGAGATGGACTCCGTGCTGGAGCCAATTACCTCGTTCGTTTTACCCGGCGGGCACCAGACCGTATCCATTTGCCATGTTTGCCGGACTGTATGTCGCCGCGCCGAACGGCTGTCAACAAAATTGGCAGAGGAAACACCGCTACCCGAAAATGTAGTAATATACCTTAACCGTCTGAGCGATTTCTTTTTTGTCCTTTCCAGGAAAATTGCCAAAGAGCTAAATATTGATCAAATAAAATGGCAACCTAATATTTAATGTTATTTTTTTTTATATTTGCCTAAACCGTTAAGAGTTACAAAGATTTAATTACCAACAACTTAACAATATACTGACTATTAACTATGTACTGGACACTTGAATTAGCATCCAAATTGGAAGATGCGCCTTGGCCAGCAACAAAAGAAGAACTTATTGACTATGCTATCCGTTCAGGCGCACCACTTGAAGTGATTGAAAACCTCCAGGAGCTGGAGGATGAAAATGAGATTTATGAGAGTATAGAAGATATCTGGCCCGATTACCCAACGAAAGAGGATTTCTTTTTTAACGAAGATGAATACTAAAAAAGAGGAGAGGTTTTACACCTCTCTTTTCATTTGATACTGGGTTTTAGCACCATTCTTCTGTTTTTTCCCTTTTCATCGGGAAAAAGGATTAAGCTTTTAGGAATAACTGCATACTTATCCTTGGGTCTTAGACTATCTAACCACCGAAAACCTTTAAGGGTAACATCTTCCGGTTCAGCCATTGCTATGGGGTAAAGGTTTGAGATAGGTTTCTCCCTAAAAACAATCCGGCTAACCTTATTGTCCTTAACGCCAATCGTTAAGTTGGAGCTCTCGGCCCTATTCACCATGGTCAATGAGTCATCCTCCCTCATGTAGTAAACAGTCTGGCCATTGCCAATAACATCCATCCTGGCAAGTTTACCGTTAATGAAATGGGCAAAAATATTCTTTCCGGCAACCTGGTTAAAGCGCTCCTCCTCTTCCTTAGAGGTGATGAATGCGGCCCCCTCGAAATCCATCTGACGAATTTGCCTGTTTGCGGAATGAACCGTTATCAGGTTAGCCGATAGCTGGTTCACATCATTCCACATAACAGGATCTACGTGCATTATAAGGGTAGAGTCCAAGGAGTTATATGTCATTGAATCGCATACACCCTGAATATCGTTACGGAAAAACTTAACATTGCCAATTGCTTTTAGCACCTTATAGGTGGAATCCTTGGGGTTTTTAACTTCGTTCCCGTCTTTTCGGCTGATCACAAATAATTTATCCGACCGTAAAAATAAGGTATCGGTCTTATCAACCATCATCACATAAGGGTTTTCGGTGATTTCTGCCTCCTTGGAAGTATCCCAGTAATTTGCCTTATCACCGTAGGCGTAGGTTTTATTCGTAGTATCAACCACTACAACATGGCCAATGGACCTGGCATAGCCATTCGCCTTGTCGTAAAAAATAGCATCGCCAAACAGCTTGTTGCTGCCGCTAAGAATATAGGCATTCTTTTGAAGGTTAGATTGTCCGAACTTACGGTTATGCCAGCCTTTCTCGCAGTAGGCAAAATTTCCCTCGTTAAATAAAAAAGTTGGGCCAAAAAAATACGCCACCTCCGATGTGGAATTATATTCCAACGAATCGGTATAAACCGTTCCATCGGGATCGAGCATTTGCACATCTCCGGCAAAGGCAAAGCTGCTCCTCCCCCGATCGTAGTAACCGCGCTTGCTGGTTAACTTTGAATCCTTGGAGGTTAGAACCCCGCCACCAATATAGTAAACATAGTTTGTTTTAGAATTAAACCTTAAGTTATTGGTTACCAGAAGGGCATCCTCTTCGACCAAACGAACCTGTTTGCCAGAAAGCTCACCCACGGAGGTATTCCCATCGAAATGCAGCTTATCCCCGTAAATCTTAGTTTTCTCTTTCGATATCACAACATTTCCATAGGCATCGAACCAGTTCCCGTCGGCATTATAGTATGCGCTATCGCATACTATCCTGGTGTTATCGTAAAGAAATCTTACATTGTCAATGTAACGAATTATCTTTTGTCCCAAAATGTTGAGGTTTTTCATTGATTTTGCCCCCTCCAGCCTAATTTTAGATTTTTGCTGTGCGGATAAGCTAGTAGTACACAGTAGCTGTACAGCAAGTAGTAGAAGTATAAACAGGGCTGACTTTCTCACAAAATACATTGCTGATTCTTACTTTATCCAACCATTCGACTCAAAGCTGCAATTCCGGAAGGAGGGGTCAATCCTAATAAATGTTGTTTTCTGCTTTTTTGCCAACCACCCCTTTAAAATGTCGTTTTCTACATCCTGTTTGGCCAGGCTTTGAATAACATCGTAGTCATCTTTAATGTTGGCCCTGTGCGAGGCAGCAAACCGCTTAACTTTGATAACTTTGAATACAACATTCGCGTGGTCGTCTCTCGACTCGAAAGGGGCACTTAACTCACCAACCTTTAATTCCTTAATAACGTAGTAATCCGATGGTTGCAGCTGATCTTTCTCGAACATGGATGTGTTGGTGTAGGGGTTGATGACCAGCCCCCCGTTGAGCATCGATTTTTTATCCTCGGAAAACTTTAGCGCCGCCCTTTCAAAAGTTAAGCTATCATTAATCACCAAATTCCTCACGCTATCCAACTTAGCTATGGCCTGCGACAACATTTCCGATGAAAACTGGGGTTTTATAAGGATATGCCGGACGTTTACCCTATCGCCCTTGTTTTCTATCATTTGAATAATATGAAAACCGTACTCTGTTTCCACAATCGAGCTAACCTGGCCATCCTTTAAGTTAAAGGCTGCATCGGCAAATGCCTTTACATACTCATCGCGTGTACGGAAGCCCAGCTCGCCGCCCCGAATTGCCGATGCCCTATCTTCGGAGTATGCAACTGCCAGAGTTGAAAAGCGCTCACCGTTTAAAACTCTATTCCGGATATCGAGCAGCTTTTCCTTAACCTGAAACTTTGCCTCGGCCGTTGAGGGGGGGTATATCATAATTTGCTGTAGCTCGTACTGATCTGGAATTACAGGAAGGCTATCCTCGGGGGTTTTCCTGAAAAAACTCTTCACCTCCGATGGAGTTATATTCACCTTGTCAACTATTTTCTGCCTCATTTGCTGGGTTAACTGCTGCTCACCAATAAGTTCCCGCAAATCGTCCTTAATTTCATAAATAGGTTTGTTGAAGTAGTCCTCCAGGCCCTTCTCAGATCCAATCTGATTTACAAAATATTTTAACCTACGGTCAATCTCCATTTCCACCGAAGCATCATTTACGGTTAAGCTGTCTATTTTGGACTGAGCCAGCAGGAGCTTCTGCATAAGGAGCTGCTCAAGAACTGAGCATTTATCGTTATCCCGTGTAATTACGCCCTGCATTTTCATGCGCATTATTTCCTGCTCTATGTCCGATTGCAATACCCGTTCCCCGCCAACAACGGCAACAACCTGATCTATAATCTCCTGCGATTTCAGATGCCCGAACGCTCCTACTAGCAATACTGCCACAATACCCGTAAATCGAAAAAATTTCATTCCTATAAAATGTTTAGTTTATCAAACTTTTCTGCAACAATTTTTGCTGCATTTAATAATATCACTATAGATCTCCCTAAAATACCTGAAAATATGAATTATCCTGAGCGTTCCTGTAAATATTCTGCTCAATATCCTTGATTAGCTTTTGCTTACGGGAATTGAGAACTATTTCTTTAATTCCAACTGTAACATAGTCAAACGGAGCAACTGATCCCTTGAAAATTACCTCGCGAAAGTTCACCAAATATACGTAATCGCCATCCTCCATTTCAATACTTCGCTGCCTGCTCAGATACGACTCGGGATTTTCTACCGGATACGGGATTTCACGAAGAATGAATGAAAGTGAAACCCACCTATCGCCAAAGTAATCGTACTTGGTGGAGGACTGGTAGGCTAGGTTATCGAGTAACTTTATATCCTCATCGCGGGTTGATTTATAAAGCTCCTTTATTTTCTGAACTTGCGGGGCTTCTTTTCTGAGTTTAATGTATAGAACCTTTGCAATTGTTTCGTCGAGTACAAAATTATCCTTATTGGCATCGTAGTAATCCTGCAATTCCTGGTAGCTGACGGCAGTATCCATTTTTTGGTTGATATACTCCTGTTCATACTTGAATATCAGCAGCGATGTACGGTAATCTTCCAGCAGCATGGCCACATTTTTCTGAGAATCGCTCAAGTTCAGCTCTGCCACCCGGAGAAGTAGCTGGGTTTGAATCCACTTATCCACATAGGCCCTCATAATTAAAATGCTATCCTCCTTAGAAATACCATGCATAATGATGTTCTCGACATCCTTGGAGTATAGGTACTTGTCGTAAACCCTTGCAATAGGTTCGGGCTTTTTCTTCGGCTCTATACACGATGATAGCAGGAACATCAACCCTATCAGCGCTACAACTTTTACATTCATGGTATTCATAGTATAGTGCCCAGTAATTTAGTAATTAGTCTCCCGAATGGATTGCAGCAACTCCGAAAACACAGCAGCATCGACCTTAACCGGATACTTAACCCTTAACGTTTCCAGCCATGCACTCTCAAGGTTCTCCTGGTAATCTACAATAACCTGCCCACGACAATCGTTCAGCGATTTGATGTCGCCGTTTGTCACCGTTACAATTTCAACCACAGTAAATTTACCATCGTTACCGGCCGTAACATTATACCCATTCTTCCATATACTATAGCCCATAACATCGGCAGCGTCAGGATTTGCGGCTTTTTCTTCAACCGTGACTGCGAGTGCTTTATTCTTGTTAAATTTTAGCGCAAAATTCTCGGGTGATAAATTTTTACGTGTACGCCTGGGCAAATTTTTCACCAGCTGATCCTTTACCCTGACATTGGCAGCTGAGTAAACCGCATAGTGAACACGATTTTCCCACGTATATCGATTTTTATGGGCTTCGTAGAAATTTTCTATACCAACACTGTCGGAGCTCTGGAGCCAAATTGTTCTATTGGTAATCTCAAAAAGTAGCATCCCTTCAAGGTATTCTCTTGCCGTGCTTTTAAATTCAGGGTATTTCTCCGGCAATTTGGATTCCTCATAGTCCAACAGCAGTCTGTTAACCCACTCGTTATAGGCAACTTTCAAAAAGTTGGATGTTGAATTTTTCCCGATGTAACGCTGGTTCAACTCAACAAAGCTGGCAAAATCCGATAGTTTATAGGTTCCTCCTGTGTAGCTGAAAAGTGCGGGGTTACTCCCAAGTACAGGGGCTTTCCATGTACCCTGGTATAATCCTGAGTCAAGTTTACTTCTGAGTAAGCCTAGCTTTGTGGTATCGTCCTTGAAACTATACCCGTGCTTCAGCTTATCTATAAAGATGTCCCTGGATTTTACATTCCGGGCATCGCGGGCAATAGAAGCCTTAATCTCAGGGAGCATCTCCTCTTTTGTACCAACCATCTTCCGGGCAATCCGTTTAACAATATGCCAGCCAACCGAACTCTGGAATGGTTCAGATACCTGGCCATTGACAGTTAGCCCAAATGCAACCCGTTCCAGCTCAGGAATAACCTGCCCGGAACGAATCCACGGCAATTCCCCCCCATTTTTGGCACTTGCCGGATCCTGCGATTCATCTCGGGCCAGCGTTGCAAAATCTTCCCCACCTTTAATTTTTTCGTATATCTCAACTATTTTTCCCCGGGCATTCTCTACGTCCTCCGGATTTCCATTGGATTGAACGCGAACAAAAATATGTGCAATTTTTACCTGACCCTGCGCCGGACGCCTATCGTGCACTTTAATAATGTGATAGCCAAAACGTGTTCTAACCGGCATGGATATGGAATCAACCGGAGTATTATATGCCGCCGTTTCGAATGGGTAAACCATCTGAAAAACCGTAAAATATCCCAGGTATCCACTATTATGGGTTACTGATGGATCGTTACTCGTTACCGTGGCTACAGCGCCAAAGGACTCCCCCTTTAGTAACCTCGACCTCGCCGCCATCGCTTTTTTGTACAATTTAAGCGTATCGGCGGGGGTTGCCGATTCTGGAACACTGATAAGAATATGGCTTGCACTAATATCGTACTGCATTCTATCGTAAGCTTCGTTTATCAGCTGTTCATCGCTCGACGTATCAGTTAAGTACGGCTGGGCAAGCTGCCTGATGTAACCCTGATACTCAGCCATAAATGCAGGCAATGTATCAATTTTCAGGCTCCTTGCCTCCTGTACCTTTAACTTAAAGTTGATAAAAAGCTTGAGGTAATCATCCAAAGCTACACTATCGATAGATGTGCCCGAACTGCTATTTTTCAGGTAAATACTCTTAAATTCATCAACAGTTACCGGGGTATCGGCAACTGTAAGCAAAACCTTCTGCGACAGGGGCTGCGATAGTGTGTGTTGAGCGATAAGCAGAAGTGCAACAAGTTCAACAATTTTTAGTTTTCTTACCATCATAACTATTATTCAGCATTAATCCAGAATATATTGCGAAACATCACAGCCTATGCGTTACCCTCTCTGCTGTAATTTGGAGCCTCACGGGTTATGGCAACATCGTGTGGATGGCTTTCGATGATTCCGGCATGGGTAATCTTAACAAACTTGGCCTGCTTTAAAGCACCCATGTCCGCAGCACCGCAGTAACCCATTCCAGCCCTAAGCCCGCCTACCAGCTGGTAGAAAACCTCCGATAGCGTTCCCTTGTATGGAACCCGGGCAACAATACCCTCGGGAACTAACTTTTTTACATCATCCTCAACATCCTGAAAATACCTATCCTTTGAGCCCTGCTGCATGGCATCGAGCGATCCCATACCACGGTATGATTCAAACTTACGGCCATTATAAATAATAGTCTCGCCC
>JBFXEO010000045.1:0-15805 GCA_050180015.1 Bacteroidales bacterium
GCCAACAACCACACCGCCACACACCTGCTGCATACTGCGCTCCGAAAAGTGCTGGGAACGCACGTGGAGCAAAAAGGATCTCTGGTTCACCCCGATTACCTACGATTCGATTTCTCTCACTTCCAGAAAATGACCGACGAAGAAATTCGTCAGGTAGAAATGCTTGTGAACAGGGCTATCCGTCAGAATATCGATTTAGATGAACAGCGAGACGTTCCCATGGATATTGCCCGGCAAATGGGGGCCATGTCCCTTTTTGGTGAAAAGTACGGCGAATCCGTTAGGGTAATCCGGTTCGGCGAATCGGTTGAACTCTGCGGTGGTACGCACGTAAAATCCACCGGACAAATCGGCCTCTTTAAAATTGTATCAGAAAGTGCCATTGCTGCAGGTATTCGACGGATTGAAGCCATTACCGGGGTAAAGGCCGAAGAGTTTGTTTACTCCCAGGCCGATACAATAAAAAATATTAAGGCAATCCTCGGAAATCCGGCAAACATCATTCAGGCCACCGCTAAACTTACCGAGGAAAATGAGGCTCTCCTCCATGATATTGGCGCTCTTCGGGCAGAAAAACTGCAAGAAATAAAATCTGAGCTAAAGCAAAAGGTAAAGCTGCATAATGGCATTAACATAATTAGCGAGAATATATCGGTACATAATCCCGATGCCATTAAAGAGTTGGCCTTTCAGCTAAAGAGCGAAATTCCCGACTTGTACCTCGTTCTTGGTGCCGAAATTAACGGAAAGGCTTTGCTAACCGTAATGATTTCGGAAAAACTGGTGGAAGCCCGTCAGCTAAACGCTTCGAGCATAGTACGTGAAGCCGCCAAAGAAATTCAGGGCGGCGGCGGCGGACAGCCGTTCTACGCCACAGCCGGCGGCAAAAATCCCGCGGGGCTCACCGAAGCTATTGCCAAAGCTGTGAACGCTTTAGGCTAAATACCCACTGCATTTAACGCTGCCACGGCTTACGGCGGCGTTTTTTACTTAATTCCCTCCAAAAACACGATATGCTGTAGAATACGATTAACTTTGCACCTGGTACGCTCAACTACAAGTAATGAGTTCAAAAACATCACCCGAATTTATACTCCGCCCGTGGGAAGAACTTGACCTCGACAGCATGGTAAAATATGCAAACAACCCCAGGATTGCAGCAAACCTTACCGATACTTTCCCTCATCCATACTCCCGCGATGACGGCAAAACATATCTGGCAATGGTGATGCCACATAAACCTGTCACCACATTTGCCATTGAAATTGACGGTGAGGCGTGCGGATCTATTGGGTTGAAATTGCAAACCGATATTTTCCAAAAATCGGCCGAATGCGGATACTGGCTGGCCGAAAAGCACTGGGGTAAGGGAATGATGCCCAATGCTGTTCGGCAAATCGTTGATTACGGATTTGAAACCTTTGGTATAGCCAGGATTTTTGCCCGTACATTCAACACCAATATCGCCTCACAAAAAGTTTTAATTAAAGCAGGATTCACATACGAAGCAACGCTGAAAAAGGCATGTTTCAAAAACGGACAATTTTACGATGAGTTGATTTATGCTATCGTTCGGTAACTTTTCAACATCTTGTTGAAATTAATCCTGAAGGTATAGGGGTACTGTTCTAAATTGATTTGTACCTTTGCCCAGATCAATTATTAAAGGTAATGCCCCAGGTAAAAGAAATAATTCTCTCCAACAAACACACCGGCTTCGAAAGTTTAATTTCACCACAATACTTGTCGGGTCTGCCATTCGTGGCAGACTTTTTTTTTGTCTATTCGGTTTGCCCTACAATAGCATCGGGGTTAAGCTTTTCTCAACCCTTCTTTATACCAAAAAAAATTACGTGCTAGAATGGAAAAAGTAAACGCAAAATTGGTACTGGATGATGGTAGCGAATACGTTGGCTACTCCTTTGGATACCGCGGAAGTTCTGCCGGTGAAGCCGTTTTTAATACGGCCATGAACGGTTACCCCGAAAGTTTGACCGATCCCTCGTACCGTGGACAAATACTAATTGCAACCTATCCACTTATCGGGAATTATGGTGTACCCGGGCCACAAATGGAGAATCACATTTTCAGGTACTGGGAATCGGACAAGATACACATATCGGGCCTGGTTGTTACTGAATACAGCGAGTGCTACAGCCACTGGAATGCCAGCAAAAGCCTTTCGCAATGGCTTGTAGAGCACAAGGTTCCCGCAATATCAGGATTGGATACAAGGGCATTAACAAAAAAAATCCGGGAGCATGGCTGTATGCTGGCCAAAATCATTGTTGATAATGATGTTGAGTGGATAGATCCAAACAGGCAGAACTTGGTTGGGCAGGTATCCATGAAGCAAAAAACTATCTATGGAACGGGCATGCACAAAATTACCCTGGTTGATTGCGGTGTTAAAAACAACATTATCCGCTGTTTGTTAAATAGAGATACAACCGTAACCAGAGTTCCTTACGATTACGATTTTACGCACGAAGAATACGACGGGCTATTTATTTCCAACGGTCCGGGCGACCCCAAAATGAACACCAAAACCATCTTACACCTGCAAAAAGCAATGCAGGCAGGTAAACCAATCATGGGTATTTGCCTTGGGAACCAGCTGCTGGCACTTGCTGCCGGGGCCGATACCTATAAGTTACCATACGGGCACAGGAGTCACAACCAACCGGTAATCTTAAAGGGTACCAACAGGTGCTACATTACCTCGCAAAACCATGGCTTTGCGGTGAACACAGCCACATTACCTGCCGATTGGGAGGTACTCTTTGAAAATGCCAACGATGGAACCTGCGAAGGAATCAGGCACACATCAAAACCAATTTTCGCAGCACAATTCCATCCCGAAGCATCGGGCGGACCAAACGACACAGAGTTTTTGTTTGATGAGTTTATTGAAATGATAGTAGGCAGTAAACATTCAGGGTTCAGAATCAAACGCAAGTAATGCAATATATCCGTTTCCCTTTTAACACTCAACTTTTCACGTTTAACCTCATGAAAAATCAACGTAAAAAAATCCTCGTGCTGGGTTCCGGGGCACTTAAAATTGGAGAAGCAGGTGAATTCGACTACAGCGGTTCACAGGCGCTAAAAGCATTAAAGGAGGAGGGGATTACCACAATCCTTATCAACCCAAACATTGCTACAGTACAAACAAGCAAGGGAATTGCCGATGAGGTTTACTTCCTGCCCGTTACCCCTTACTTTGTTGAAAAAGTAATAGAAAAAGAACACCCCGATGGAATTTTCCTCTCGTTTGGTGGACAAACAGCCCTGAACTGTGGAACGCAGCTGTATAAAAATGGAATCCTCGCAAAGCATAATATTCAGGTGCTTGGTACTCCCGTTGAAACCATTATCAACACCGAAGATCGGGAGTTGTTTGCCAGCAAGCTGATGGAGATTGATGTTAAAACACCCAAAAGTATTGCCGTAGAAAGTATAGAAAGTGCCATTGAAGCAGCAAAAAGTATAGGCTTTCCACTGATAATAAGGGCTGCCTTTACACTTGGAGGGCAGGGTAGCGGATTCTGCAACAACGAGGCAGAATTGGTAACACTTGCAACCAACGCATTCTCGTACTCGCCGCAAATTTTGGTGGAAGAATCACTAAAAGGATGGAAAGAAGTTGAATACGAAGTGGTGCGCGATAGGTTCGACAACTGCATAACGGTGTGTAACATGGAAAACTTCGATCCGCTGGGAATTCATACCGGCGAAAGTATTGTTGTTGCGCCATCGCAAACACTCACCAACTCGGAATACCATAAGCTGAGGGCTCTATCAATCAAAACAATCCGGCATCTGGGAGTTATCGGAGAATGTAACGTTCAGTATGCGCTCGACCCTAACAGCGAAGATTACCGGGTAATCGAGGTAAATGCCCGGCTTTCAAGGTCATCGGCGTTGGCTTCCAAGGCAACTGGTTACCCCTTGGCCTTTGTTGCTGCCAAGCTGGGGCTGGGGTACGGATTACATCAGCTAAAAAATTCGGTAACACAAACAACCACGGCATGTTTTGAGCCTGCGCTCGATTACATCGTGGTAAAAATCCCGCGCTGGGATTTGAACAAATTCCATGGTGTTACCCGTGAAATTGGCTCATCGATGAAAAGTGTAGGGGAAGTGATGGCAATTGGAAAAACCTTTGAAGAAGCCATTCAAAAAGGGTTAAGGATGATTGGGCAGGGAATGCACGGCTTGGTGGCCAACCCAAAGTCCAGCTTTACCAACCTGGAAGAATCGCTTGCGCATCCCACGGATCAACGAATATTTGCCATTGCTGAGGCCCTTGAGCACGGTTGGAGTATGGAAAAGGTGCATAATTACACAAAAATTGATACATGGTTTCTGGAAAAAATGCAAAATATCATCGCTCTAAAGAATAGGGTAGAGCAACTAAATACGCTGGAAAGCCTAAACCGTGACTCACTTTTAGAACTAAAGCAAAAGGGGTTTTCCGATTTTCAGCTTGCCAGGCTGATATTTCGCCCCAAGGCCCAGGAAATGGAAAAGTATCAACAACAAGTAAGAGCCTACAGGAAACAGCTGGGCGTAATTCCGGCAATAAAACAGATTGATACCCTTGCCGCAGAATACCCTTCGGAAACAGCCTACCTATACGCCACATACCATGGCATTGAAAGCGATATTGCCAAAAACAGCAAGGACAAAACTGTAATTGTTCTTGGCTCCGGAGCATACCGCATTGGGAGCTCAGTGGAGTTTGACTGGTGTACGGTAAGTGCAGTGAACGAAATTAGACGGTTGGGCTACAAATCGGTGATGATAAACTACAACCCCGAAACGGTAAGTACCGATTACGATATGTGTGACAGGCTTTACTTTGATGAATTGACATTCGAACGGGTACTCGATATTGCCGATATGGAGGAACCCGTGGGGGTAATAGTATCGGTTGGCGGGCAAATTCCCAATAACCTGGCCATGCGGCTGCACGATGCAGGCATAAAAATTTTGGGGACATCGCCGGAATCCATAGACAGAGCGGAGGATCGCCAAAAATTCTCGGAAATGCTGGACATGCTGGGAATAGACCAGCCCCGGTGGAAACAGCTGTCCACCTTCGAGGAGGTTGAACATTTTGTTGACGAAGTTGGATACCCCGTACTAATCCGGCCATCGTATGTTTTATCCGGTTCAGCAATGAATGTTGTATCCAACCCACGGGAGCTGGAGGGTTACCTGAAGCTTGCCGCCAATGTTTCTAAAACACACCCCGTGGTGGTAAGCGAATTTATTGAGGGGGCCAAAGAAATTGAGTACGATGCGGTTTCCAACAACGGTGAAGTTATATTCGATGCAATATCGGAACATGTGGAGTTTGCCGGCGTTCACTCGGGCGATGCCACGCTGGTTTTCCCTCCCCAAAAACTTTACTTCGAAACCATTCGCCGAATCCGCAAAATAGCGAGGGAAATTGCCCGGGAGCTGAAAATAACCGGGCCATTCAACATGCAACTCCTTGCAAAAAATAACGATATCAAGGTGATAGAATGCAACCTTCGGGCTAGCCGCAGCTTCCCCTTTGTATCAAAAGTGCTGGAGTACAACTTCATAGAAGCGGCTACATGCTACACGCTGGGACGGATGCCAAACAAATTACCGCTCTCGATGTTCGAGATAGACCACGTTGGGGTAAAAGCATCGCAATTCTCGTTCAGCCGGCTCTCCAGGGCCGATCCAATTTTAGGGGTTGAAATGGCATCTACAGGCGAAGTTGGCTGCCTTGGCGTGGACTTCGACGATGCCATAGTAAAAGCCATGCTCTCGGTAGGCTACAGAATACCGCAGAAAAGCATTCTAGTCTCTTCGGGCCCCCTACGTTCAAAAATTGCCCTTGTTGAACCACTGCTGTTGCTGCAGCAACAAGGATTTACCATATATGCAACAAAGGGTACCGCAAACTTCCTGAAAGAAAATGGAGTTGATGCAACTCCCGTTACTTGGCCCGATGAATTGGACACGCCTAACAGCGTAGAGCTAATCAGGGGCAAAACGGTCGATATGGTGATAAATGTTCCCAAAAACCTATCGAGCAGGGAGCTGGATAACGATTACACGATTCGGCGTACTGCCATAGACTTTAATGTACCCTTAATAACCAACGCAAGGCTGGCCGCAGCATTTCTTACGGCAATTGTCAATAAAAAAATTGAAGACCTTGAGCTAATGAGCTGGAACGAATATTTCGAAAATAGATAGCATAAAAAGGTTTTGTAATCCAACGTCAGTTCTGCGTAAAACGCACCCCGGCTTATGGAAGCGACTTCCCGATCCTGTCGAGGGGACACGGATAACCGTACAACGAAACCCCGGTGGGATTGAGCTGTGTGAAAGGTTACCGTTTTATCCTATAATCCAATACAATATCATTTGTTATATAATTTATGCTAAATTTGCTAAAATGATTTATAAAAGACCTATTAAACATCATCAAATCAATATAATAAGTTTATGAAGATTGGATGTCATCCAAAAATTCTGCTACCATCAACCAAAAATTGCCAATTGCTGCTGGCAGCGGTGCTTATAGCCATATCGGCAAATACTGCCAACGCACAATCGAATAGCTTTAAGCAAACATTCATCGACGCAGAATACTACATCCTGCAGGAGGATTACCGCGAGGCCCTTCCGCTTTACCAAAAGTTGTACAGAATGGACTCCACCAATGCGAACATTAATTTCAGGCTAGGGCAATGCTACCTGAATATTCCGGGAGTCAAAAGCAGGGCCATTCCGTACCTCGGGCAGGCGGTGCAAAACTTAAGCCCCGAATATGCCGAAGGTTCGTACCGGGAAACCAACGCCCCGCTCCCCGCGCTGCTCAACCTGGGTATGGCCTACATGGTAACCTACGACTTCGATGAGGCGCTTAGGGCATTTGCCGAGTTTAGAGATAAAATTGAGGTGAAAGATATTTACAATTTCGATTATGTGAACCAGCAAATTACAGCATGTAAAATGGCAAAAAGGTATGTAGGCAAACCAATTAATACCGAAGCTGAAAGGTTTAACCCATTCCCCGACCGGAGCAAAAGCTGTAACTATCCCGTTATTTCGGGCGATGGACAAACAATGATTTTTACGGTCAACGAAAAATTCTACAACGCGATTTACTACTGCACAAAGGAACAGGAGCAATGGGGCATCCCCAAAAATATAACCATGGAGCTGGCCGTTGAGGGCGAAGCTTATACAACCACCTTAAACCACAATGGTACGCTACTCCTCATTTTCAGGAACGAAAAAACCAGCGGAAATATTTACTCCTCTAACCTAGTGAACGGGAAATGGCAGCCTGTAAAAAAGTTGAATGGCGATGTTACAACAAAAGACCGGGAAACATTTGCGTCGTTTTCGCCCGATGGACAACATTTGCTTTTCACCTCCAACAGAAAAGCGGGAGCCGGTGGTTTAGATATTTATGTGGCCGATTTGCTGCCCAACGGTACATGGGGGAATGTACAAAACCTAAGCAGCATAAATACACCGTTCGATGAGGTGTCGCCCGTACTATCGGCCGATGGGAAAACACTTTACTTTGCCTCCAAGGGGCATAGCTCCATGGGCGGGTTCGACATTTTCCGATCCCAGCTTTCCTCTAACGGTAAATGGTCTGCACCCATTAACCTGGGCTACCCAATCAATACCCCCGATGATGAATACTACTATTTCCCGCTCGATAGTGCCAGCGCGCTAATCCCCCTGACCCGCAAGGGAATGGACTCATACTACGACATTTATAGGATTACGGTAAAACCGCAGGAAACAACCACTACCAACATTGATGGCAAAGTAACGCTTGGCGATAATGCCGACTTCAACTCCGACAGCATTTGCATAAACATCAGGAATACCGATACCACGCTCATAGCCAGCATAAAGCCGTCCTCCGTCAACGGGGAATTCCATGCATATCTTCAGCCGGGGTGGTACACTGTAGGGGTTACCAGCAAATACTACAGCATGGATACCCTAAATATTTATATCCCCGAAAATTACGGTCAAAAAATATTACCCATAAGCCTACAGCTAGTCCCAAACATTGTATATCTGGGCTTTGCCCCAAAGTTTACAACAATACTTTTTGAGTTTGATAGCTACGCCCTGAACCGCGATGCTCAGTTTGAGCTGGAAAAAGTTTTTAACCTACTGGATACTTACCCCAATCTATACATTAAGGTTAACGGCTATCCCGATAGCAAAGTACCAACAGCAGAGAACCAAAAATTAGCTGCTAAAAGAGCAAAATCTGTGGCGGAATACCTGATAAGCAAAGGGCTTGATGAACGACGATTCGTTGTAAATGGGTTGGATACCCCGAGTGCCGACGATAGCGATAATCTTGCCGGTAAAAATTTGTATGGTAGGGCTAGCATAAAAATTTTGAGCAATAGCCGGAATATTCAGCTAAATGATGTTGATACGCCAGAGAATCTAAAACCTCAAAATCAATCTTACACCATTCTACTCGCCAAACCCAACGATAGCATTAGGGCGGAATTGGTAAGGGCTGTCGAAAAGGAGCTAGACCTGAATTCTATCACAACCAGCATTGGAGCAAAAACATACGTTAACATCGGCACGTACCCTGGAAAATCGCAGGCTGTTGCAACGTTGAATAAAGTTATTGACCTGTATATGCCAACCGCCACACTCGTAGGCAGCCAGGAATTAAATCGGCTAATTGGGGCCGACCTGCAAAATCTTGTTACCAGTAAAACCGTTTTTACAGTATTACTGCTAACCGGCGAAGAGCCTGTTGATGCTAAAACTTTCAAAAGTATTATGCCAATTCAGGAAAAGGGTGATGACGGATTTTACAGGTACTACTTTGGCATTTTCACCTCACGGGAAGCGGCCCAAAAACAGCTGGAGAAGTTTAACGCGCTGGGGTTCCCAAACGCAATGATAGTAAAATTAACAAAATGGTAAACCCGATGAACAACAACATGCTGGAAAATGATATGGTAAGATTGAGGGCTCCAGAACTCTCGGACGTTGACTTAATCTACGAATGGGAAAATAACATGGAAATCTGGCATGTAAGTAATACCATAGTTCCCTTTTCGCGCTTTGTACTAAAAAAATATATAGAAACGTCGCATCTCGATATTTGGGAAACAAAGCAACTCCGGTTCATTATTGAAGCAAAAAACCAGAGTCCTCCGATGGACGTACCCGTTGGGTTAATAGATACTTTCGACTTTGATCCTTACCATTCAAGGGCTGGTGTAGGAATACTGATAGCCAACAGGGAATACAGGCAAAAGGGCTATGCCACGGAAGCCTTGGGTTTACTTATAAGGTATAGCTTTGAGGTGATTCAGCTGAACCAGCTGTACTGCAACATCTCAACCGATAACAGCGTAAGCCTTCAGCTTTTCCGCAATAAGGGATTTACCGATGTTGGCATAAAGAAGGGATGGCTAAAAACGCGTAACGGTTGGCAGGACGAAACAATGCTCCAGCTACTCAATCCAAAATCAATGTATTCCCGAGATTAACGCAGCTTACTCCAAAATAAAATGCTGCTGAACCGGAACCCAAAGTTCCTTGGCTTCAGGGTTATTATTGCAAAACTCGTTGGTATGCTTGCAGTAGGTATAATCGTTCTTCCAACCGTTGGCATTCCGGGCAATATCTGCCAGAGCATCGGCAATAAAAATAACTTCGGCATCAGTTGTAGTAGGGTGCAGCGACCAGCGAACCCATCCCGGTTTTTGCGATAAATCGCCGTGGTTGATCATATCGGTAATCCTATGCGATTGTTCCCTGGAAACATTAAGCAAAAAATGACCGTAAGTTCCGGCACACACACAACCGCCCCTCATCTGTACGCCATACCGCTCGCTTAAGAGTGTAACTATCAGATTATAGTGCACATTATCAATGTAAAAGGAAATAGCCCCAATCCGGCGCTTACAGCTCTCGGCCAAAACATGAAGTCCCGGAATTCCCTGCAACCTCGAAAAGGCCAGCTCAACCAGCTCAACCTCGCGGCTGTGAATATTTTCGATTCCCATTTGCTCCTTAAGCTTAATAACCAGCGCGCTCCTGATTGCCTGAAGGAAGCCCGGAGTACCCCCATCCTCACGGCGCTCTATATCATCTATGTACTTATATTCGCCCCACGGATTTGTCCAATCAACAGTACCTCCACCAGGTTGATCGGGAACCCGGCACTTGTATAGGTTCGAGTTGAATACCAGTACCCCCGAGGCTCCCGGTCCTCCCAAAAATTTGTGAGGCGAGAAGAAGATCGCGTCGAGCTTCATTTCCGGATCTGCCGGATGCATATCAATATCAACATAGGGTGCCGAAGCCGCAAAATCGATGAAGCATAGGCCACCCTCCTGATGCATCACCTTTGAAAGTTCATGGTACGGAGTTTTAATTCCGGTTACGTTGCTGCAAGCTGTAAACGATCCTATTTTCATTGGCCTATCGCTATACTGCCTTACCGTTTTACGTAACTTATCGGGTAAAACCGATAGGTTTTCGCCCGGTTCAACCACAACAACCTCGGCAATGGTCTCGTACCAAGATGTCTGGTTGGAATGGTGTTCCATGTGGGTTACAAATACAACCGGACGTTCCTTGGGGTTCGAAAACACGAAGCTCCTATTCTTTAGCCCCAAAATCCGCTGAAACTTGTTTATAGAAGATGTCATTCCAAAACCGGATGTTACAATTACATCATCAGTACCGGCATTTACATGATGCTTAATTTGCTGCAGGGCGTAATGGTAAGCCTCGGTCATAAACTTCCCGGTATAGCTGCTCTCGGTATGAGTGTTGGCAACCATGGGGCCAAACAGGTTCAACATCTTTTCTTCAATCGGACGGTAAAGCCTACCACCGGCAATCCAGTCGGCATAAATTAACTGTTGCTCCCCGTAAATTGTCCTGTAGGAAGAATCAATTCCAACAATGTTTTTCCGGAAACCATCAAAATACTTCTCCAAAGCACTCATACCTATCAACTGTTATTATTGTACTTACACCTATTCTATCATTTCAGTATAGCTGGGAATGAAACCTAACGGGCTAAACCTACCTTCGTCCCAATCAACCAAAAAGTTGTAATGCTTTAGCCCATTTGTGATGAAAAGATACTTTGCCCTAAAGTACAGGTTGTATCGCGTAATCTGATCTATCACCAAGCTGTTCAGCTCTACCCCGGGAGCCTTACATTCAACAACCACCAATGGGTTGCCCTGCCTGTTATAGACCACAATATCGGCACGATGGTTTACTCCATTGGCAGCTAAAAAAACTTCAACAGCGGTTAGGCCTGCAGGAACTTTTTTATGCTGAATCAGGTAGTTAATACAATGCTGCCTAACCCATTCCTCGGGCGTTAACGGAACAAACCGCCGACGAATCGGGTCAAATATTTGCTCACCTCCATTATAGCTTCTTGTTTTGAATGAAAATGAAGGCAAATTCAGGTTAACCTGTACAAAAGCAGCCATGGTACAAAAGTAAGTAAACCGTCACTTCTTCCAGCATATTTGGCGTACAAAACTTAATTTGATTACCGGCATAAATTTAACGTAAACCCAGCGTAAGAGTAGCTGATTGGTTTTCAAAATATCAATAACAATAAAATTGTCAGGCTAAATACCCGCCAGAACGATATTTTCGGGCTGAAAGTAAAATCCAAAGCCAACCTTTTTTTCATCAAAAAAACTTAAAACAGTTTTGAACCGCAATATATAAAAACACTATTTTTGTTTTTATATAGTAACATATATCTTTGTAAATTCAACCTGAAAAGTATAGAATATTGTTCTGCCAATGCTCTCCTGGAAAGAAATTTAGCAAGCTTATTCTGACATGAAGTAGCATAAAACTCAATCCATAGCTAAAAGTATGAAAACCAAAGATGAAATTGTGGGAAATTGGCTTCCCCGGTATACCGGACAAAAACTGGAAGATTTTGGTTCCCATATACTACTTACTAATTTCAGGGGATACCTGGAGTATTTTGCCAAAAGCCAAAATATACCCATAATTGACCCCAATGCAAATATGCCCTGCGCCACTTCCAACGGGGTTACCATGATAGATTTTGGAATGGGTAGTCCCAATGCGGCAACCATAATGGATTTGCTGAGTGCCGTTAAACCTAAGGCAGTTCTTTTTCTCGGAAAGTGCGGTGGCCTGAAAAAGAAAAACTCCGTTGGAGATTTTATAATACCAATTGCAGCAATCCGGCACGAGGGAACATCCAACGACTACCTGCCCGCCGAAGTTCCCGCCCTGCCCGCATTTACCCTGCAGCGAGTTGTATCGTCAACAATTCGTAACCACAACCGCGATTACTGGACTGGCACCGTGGTAACCGCAAATCGCCGGGTATGGGAGTACGACGAAGATTTTAAGGAATACCTCCGGAAAACCAGGGCCATGGCCATCGATATGGAAACTGCAACAATTTTTACAGTGGGGTTCTACAACGAAATACCATCGGGTGCGCTGCTGCTAGTTTCCGATCAGCCAATGATTTCTGAGGGTGTTAAAACAACCGATAGCGATAAACTAGTTAGCTCAATGTTTGTGGAGGAGCAGGTAAATATCGGCATTGAATCGATGAAGCGGCTCATTAACAATAGCGAATCAGTAAAACATCTGAGATTTTAATGGCAAAGCAAAACTCAACCCTCGACTCGTACATCAAGATTATAGACGAACTTAAAAATAAAATTTTTAAGCCTATCTACTTTTTAACGGGCGATGAACCCTACTACATCGATAAAATATCGGATTATATCTCCGATAATGTCCTCGATGAATCGGAAAAAGCGTTCAACCAATCCATCATATACGGCAAGGACATTTCAATAGCCGATGTTATAAACTCGGCACGCCGGTACCCAATGATGTCGAACTATCAGGTAATTATTGTCAAGGAGGCCCAGAATATTAAAAACTTATCCGACCTGGAGATTTACCTCAAAGCCCCACAACCATCAACTATTCTGGCAGTTTGCCACAAACCAAAGTCCGAGAAAAGCAAATCTGAAAAGCTTACCAAGGTTACAAACCTGGCAAAACAAAAGGGGGTACTTTTCGAATCGAAAAAACTTTACGACTACCAAGTTCCCGACTGGATAGCGAACTATCTTACCCAAAAAAGATTAAAGATTGATTTGGTTGCGGCCAACCTTTTGACCGAGTTCCTGGGAAACGATTTGAGTAAAATTTCGCACGAGCTGGAAAAGCTGACTATTACCATTCCTCCCGACAGCAAGCAAATTACAACACAAATTATCGAGCAGAACATAGGCATAAGCAAAGATTTTAACCGGTTTGAACTAACAAAAGCACTGGGGGAAAAAAACATTCTGAAGGCCAATAGGATTGTAGATTACTTTGCCCGCAATTCCAACGCAAATCCTATAGTGCTGACCCTTACTGCAATTCATCAGTACTTTACAAAAATATTCCGGTTACACTTCCTTAAAGATAAAAGTAAGGAGAACATTGCCCGGGAGCTTGGCGTAAATCCCTTTTTTGTAGGGGAATACGAAGGTGCTGCCAAAAGATATAACCCCCGAAAATGTACCGATATTTTTGCCCTGCTCCGGGAGTACGATTTACGCTCAAAAGGTGTAAACAACAACAGTACAAACCACGGGGAACTCCTGCGAGAGTTGGTTTTCAAAATACTGCACTAGCATGACTTACTCTGTACTTGCAATAACCATCGTAATTTCATTAATTGCCTTCAAGGATGAACGGTTGGTGCAACGCTTACTGTTGAGTCCCTACAAGGTATTTAAACAAAAGGAATGGTATAGGCTGGTTACCCACGCATTTGTACACGCCAACTTTTTACACCTCATTGTAAACATGTTTGTGCTACTATCGTTCGGAAAAGCAACCGAGCATTGGCTCTACCAGCTTAAATACAGCGGGTACATTAACTCTCCCGTACTGCATTTCTACACCCTTTACCTTGGTGGTGCTATAGTTGCCACGCTAACAACACTTAAAAAGTATAAAAACGACTACAGCTACCAAAGCGTTGGGGCCTCGGGAGCCATCTCGGGCTTTATCTTTTTCTGTATATTCTTTGATCCGCTGGAAAACTTGTACTTAATAGCAGCAATTCCCATTCCCGGAATTATATTTGCCCTTGCTTACCTATTCTACTCGCACTACATGGGCAAAAAAGGCGGTGATAACGTTAACCACGACGCACATTTTGTTGGGGCTGTTTTTGGGTTTATATACCCGTTGCTCATAAATCCAAAGCTAATTTTTCATCTTCTGAATAGCTTAAAAATAATTTGACTTTTACAGGTAAAGGAAGTCAATTGTGGAAAAAGCAAAATATTCTGCCGAAAGCATAAACGGCCATTTAAAATAATATGTTGGATGATAAAATATTTCTATTTTCTCAACTCCTCTAAATAAACTAACTTTGGCCTCTACTTCAGCAAAGCTACTTTAGGTGACCATAAAGAACTATATATGGCTAAATGGCGACACTTTAGACGGTAATAATCCCATTTTATTTACCAATAACCGATCGTTCCTGTACGGCGACGGCATTTTTGAAACCATTCTTGCCCACGGCACACAAGCCCGGCATTTGCCACTGCATATAGCCAGATTAATTCAAGGAATGAGGGTAGCAGAGATGGAGGTCCCCTCCTTCATCAACGAAACCTCCATCTCCGAAATTATTAAGCGGTTACTGAATAAAAATAGGTTTTTCGGAAATACGCGCGTTAGAATTACAGCCTTCAGAAACGGGAATGGTTTCTATACTCCCGATACAAATACGCCCAGCATTCTGATTCAAGCCCAGGAAATTGATTCTAAATTTTACGAACTCAACCGGCATGGTTACCTGCTAGACATTTACTCCGGCATTAAGAAACCCATCAACCAGCTTTCGTCCGTTAAAAGCTGTAACGCATTGCTATACGTGAAAGCGGGACTGTTCAGAAAGGCTAACCATTTGGACGATTGCATAATACTAAACAGTGAAGGTAGGGTAACCGAAACCATATCATCAAATATATTCATTGTAAAAGGGGAAAAAATTTACACCCCTTCACTTGCCGAAGGATGTATTCCCGGAATAATGCGCGAGGTAGTGTGTAAAATTGCTACAAACCTGGGGTTCGAGGTCAACAATCAGGTAGCATTTTCGACTAAAACACTGCAAAGTTCCGATGAAATTTTCCTTACCAATGCCATAAACGGAATTCGCTGGGTACTTGGAATTAAACAGAACCGCTACTTTAACAACGCCAGCAGAAGAATAGCCGATGCGTTAAACAGATACACTTTCCCCGATCAGTTCAAGGATGGATTTTCGGGGTAAATTGTCCAAGGTTTAAACTTATTGCCCAGCTGCTGAACGGAAAAATACCAGTTATCATACTTTCCTCCAAGCACTAACAGTGGGTCGAAATTGGTAACTACCCAGGAATCCTCATCCATCTCCCTGGAAAGTTGGTCTTGCCCCCACCCCGCATATCCGATAAAAATCCTAAAGTTATCCTTGGTTAACTTACTGGCAACCGCCAAACCCCTTATGGCATTAATATCACCATTCAGGTAAATTCCATTACAAACATGAACCGAGCTTGGAACAACATCGCCAAAGGTGTGTAAAAAGTTAATGGTCTCCGGGCTAACGGGACCTCCAACAGAAATATTTGCCTCAATAGTGGGGTAGCCAGCATTATTTTCGTTTAAGTTCAGGTTTTACTGACGGTTATGATTATTTCCCATT
>JBFXEO010000046.1:0-15731 GCA_050180015.1 Bacteroidales bacterium
ACAAAAATATTTTCCCATTTCTCGGAACGAAGCGTGTATTTATCGGTTGGAATGTAGTTCAAATCATCACCCATGCCACTGCGTGCAACATAATCGGCACCCATATTTACTGGAATGATAGTTAGCAAATCGAAGGGAAGTTCGCGTCCATCGTACGAGATTAGTTTCTTTGCCCCGTCGTCAACCCGTTCTAGGTAAAAATCCGGAACAATTTGGATATTCTTTTCCGTGAGTAGTTCGCCCAGCATTTTTGTTGCTTTTGGCTTTGTAAAAGCACCCGAAAGGGGCGTGGAGAAATAGATGTTAACTCTATCGCGTATGCCTTTTTTTACAAAGAATTCATCGGCCAAAAAGGAGAATTCAAGCGGAGCAACAGGACATTTGAAAGGCATTTCGGCAATATTAATTACCATATTCCCGCCTTCCCACGTTTTAAGAAAGTTTTGCAGGGCTATTGCTCCCTCATGGGTATAGAAATCGAAAATGCTCTTCTTCCATTCCTTCCCCTGTAATCCTGGCGTTTCCGCCGGTTTAATGTGAGTACCTGTGGATATAATCAGAAAATCGTACTCTAGGGTTTGCCCGTTGGCCAGGAGAACCTTGTTGTTGTCGGGTTCAACCTTATCAATACCGTTAATAATAAACTTTACGCCAGCCGGAATAAATCCTGCTTTGGGTTTCACCACATCGTGTTTGTTGTAAATGCCAAAAGGTATAAACAAAAACCCGGGTTGGTAGTAGTGGTTGGGCTCTTTATCAACTATGGTAATATCCCATTCATCCCGATCCAATGCTTTTCGGAGCTTGTTTGCCATTATTGTACCACCTGTACCGGCACCTAGTATTACTATTCTCTTCATTTTATGTTATTTTATAAGTTATTATCGAAAAATATTCATGTAAAAATCCGTATTATTATTAAAAATTATAGCTTTACATGCGTTGTTAAAAATCAAAGCTGATATATATCAAAATAGGTAGATGTAATGGGTGGTATTTGTCCTAGTTTAAACTGTTCTGATTGTGGATTCCGATCCACCGTTTTTTCCTCGTTAACCAACGATCAGCTCGAAAAATTAACCGCTGGCAAGACCTTTAAATCCGTTCCCAAGGGAACCATCATGGCCGGGCAGGGTGGTGATATTAATGGGTTTATATTTCTACGGTTGGGGTTGGCAAAGTTAACCCGAACAACTGACAACGGCAGGGAACAAATTGTTGGCATTGCAACACCGAACGATTTTGTTGGCCTTCTCAGCCTTTTCTCCTCCAAAGTTTACCAGTATTCTATCATTGCCATCGAAGATTCTGAGTATTGCTGTGTCGATTACGGTATTGTTAAAAAATTAATCGATGAAAACGGTGCGTTCGCCCATAGCTTGCTCGAAAAAATTTGCAGGGTTTCGGATGTATTGATAAATACGCGGCTCGACCTAGACCTGCGCCAGCTCCGGGGTAGGGTTGCCTTTATTATCAACTACTTTGCCAATGAGGTTTACCTTTCTAAAAAGTTTAATCTGCCCATATCGCGCAAAGAAATTGCCGAACTAATTGATATGCGCGTTGAGAATGTGGTGCGTATCCTCTCGGAGTTTCGTAAGGATAACATAATCAGGATTGAGGGAACAACCATCGAAATTGTTGATGAGGCAAAGCTCAAATGGGTTAAAGATCACGGGTAACCATACTACAAGAAACATCAAGTTAATCCAGCACGCGAATTAAACGCCTTTTATTTTCTTGGTCAACTCCGACGAAAAAACGAATTCGTTTAACTCCTTATTATCGCTATCCAGGATATCGGTATTGGCTCCCTCCCACCACTTTTTCCCTTCATAAATAAAAATTACCTTATCGCCCATGCTTATCACCGAATTCATATCATGCGTATTAATAATTGTGGTGGTATCGTATTCCTCGGTAATTTCCCTGATCAGGTGATCAATTACTATGGATGTTTTGGGATCGAGGCCGGAGTTGGGTTCATCGCAGAATAAAAATTCCGGATTCAGCGCTATTGCCCTTGCAATGGCAACCCTTTTTTTCATTCCACCGCTAATTTCTGCCGGATAAAGATGGTTTGCGTTGATGATGTTTACCCTTTTTAGGCAAAAGTTGACCCGGTCCAGCTTTTCCTCCTGACTTTTGTCGGTAAACATATCCAACGGAAACATCACATTTTCCTCAACGGTGTAGGAATCAAAAAGGGCCGCCCCCTGAAAAAGCATTCCCATTCTTTTTCGGATTTCCTTCTTGCCGCTAAAGCTCAGCCGGTTAAAAAGAATATCGTTATAGTAAATTTCGCCATCATCTACATCGTGCAGCCCCACAATTGATTTCAATAGAACCGTTTTGCCCGATCCGCTTTGCCCTATAATCAGATTTGTTTTCCCCTTTTCAAAAGTTGCGTTAATGTCGGTTAGTACAACTCTACCCTCAAACGACTTGGTAATGTGTTTTAAAGTAATCACGATAGTAAAAGTTGCGTTAAAATAAGGTTGAATAGCAGAATAAATACACTGCTGGTAACAACGGCCCTTGTACTTGCCCGGCCCACCTCCAACGAGCCCCCCTGAACCCGGTACCCATAAAATGCCGATATAGATGTAATTAAAAAAGCAAAAACTACTGTCTTTATAAGAGCGTAGGTAATGTAGTACGGAATAAAAGCGTACATAATCCCATCGACGTATGCCTGTGTTGTTACAACTCCCGTAAAAACGCCAACGAACCAGCCGCCAAACAGTCCAACCACGATGCTGAGCATTGTAAGGAATGGGTTAAAAAACATGGTTGCTATAATTTTGGGCAAAATCAGGTAACCGGCAGAGTTTATGCCCATAATTTCCAGCGCATCAATTTGCTCGGTTACCCTCATGGTTCCAATCTCCGAGGCAATATTGGAACCAACCTTACCGGCAAGGATTAATGCAATGATGGTCGATGAAAACTCTAAAAGAATGCTATCCCGGGTTGATAGCCCAATAAGGTACGATGGTAAAAAGGGATTCTCCGTATTGTAGGCAATTTGAAGAGTAAGAACGGCCCCCATAAATACCGAAATTATTGCAACAATTCCTATCGACTTAAACCCGAGTTTATCTATCTCCTTAATGGTTAACGAATAGTAAAGTTTCGCCTTTTCCGGTTTCGAGAAAACCTTGAGAAGAAGCAAGACATATTCGCCGAATGTGTGGAAAATTTTCATCTATAAAAATTATTATCACTACAAATTTACTAAAAGAGTCTATCCTAAGCTCTGTTTATCAATTTTTGTATAAATTTAACAATGTTGCGATGCTGTTTACTGTATTTATTGTTTCCTTAGCGTACTCAAATTTTAATTACGTTTGCATTCAATTTAAAAGCAGTCCAATGATTGACAATAAGAATCTGTTCTGTGTAATTATGGCCGGAGGAATAGGCAGCCGGTTTTGGCCCCTAAGCCGGGTGTCGTGGCCAAAACAATTTATCGATATTTTGGGTACTGGTAAATCTCTACTTCAGCAAACTTACGGCAGGATGATTAAAATTTGCCCCCCAGAGAATATACTGATTATCACCAGCAATTCATACCGGGATCTAGTGCTTGAGCAACTCCCCGGCATTAAACCCGATCAGGTTCTCCTTGAGCCCATGAGGCGTAATACGGCTCCCTGCATTGCCTACGCAACGTACAAAATTCAACTTAAAAACCCAAATGCGGTAACCATTGTTGCACCTAGCGACCATTTAATCCTTAACGAGGATAAGTTTATCGATACAATAAACAGTGCTGTTGGTTTTGCCGATAGAAACGATGCGTTGCTCACCCTTGGAATCAAACCCAGCAGGCCCGAAACGGGCTATGGCTATATACAAATCGATAAGCCAGTAAAAGCATCCCCGGGGTTACACAAAGTAAAAACATTCACCGAGAAACCCACCCTTGAACTAGCCAAAATATTCATGGATAGCGGTGAGTTTTTTTGGAATTCGGGCCTATTTGTATGGAAGATATCCTCCATCGTTAAGGCGTTTGAGGTTCACCTGCCAGAAATAAGTTCCCTTTTCAGGGAGTCCGTACCCAGCTTTGAAACTTCCAGCGAAATCTCGGCTATCGAAAAAACATATTCGGAATGCAGGAATGTTTCTATTGACTATGGAATAATGGAAAAGGCAGAGAATGTTTACGTTATTTGCTCCGAATTTGGTTGGTCCGACCTGGGAACATGGGGCTCTTTAAACACCCATTTACCTTGTGATAGGAATGGAAATGCCGTTTTATCCAAAAATGCAATGCTATATCAAACCACGCAAACGCTTATTAGCGCAACAACCGGCAAGCTGGTTGTTGTACAAGGATTGAACGATTATATTGTGGTTGATACGGATGATGTCCTTCTCATTTGCCGGAAGCAGGACGAACAGCAGATTAAAAATTTTGTAAATGACATTCATCTTGAAAATGGGGAAATATATTTTTAATATGAGTTGGCTAAATTGCCAAAGCATAAATAATGGGAGGGAGGCATATTGCCGCCCTACCATTTTCCCCATTAACAGGACTTAATACTCCCAAAGATCGTGCTCTATATTGAATAAATCACTTTTAATTCTATCCGATTCCTGCTGGTTTTGTACACCGCCAAAAGTATAGTCACTTATCAAACGGTTATCAAAAACATTCGATTCCCTAATTATATAAGATTCAAAGCGACGCTTGAAAAAAACATCATCAAACGATATTCGTTGAGCATCATTAAATGAGTTAAAAACATCCGTATTGGCAAGAACAGTTCTTGCTTCAGGGAAATATATCCAAAATAGCTGTATTCGGCTAATATCGCCTGTTTGTTCTTCGTCGCCTCCTGTATCGAGTATCCTCAAGGAATGCATAATGGGACAGACTCCAATAATTCTTACCTGTAACGTGGAATGTTGCTTGTCAAAAAACCATTCTTCCTTTACCAAAAGCTCTTTAATAGAACTCCACTTAATTTCGCCCTTAATTGTAACATCAACCTCCTGTCCGTTCTCGTCGGTTTGTTTTTCAATCCTATCAACGGCCCCCATTTTTTGTAAAACCTGCTCGTAAGACATTCTTGTTGTAAACTCATCGTCCACATCTGGGTCATAAGCGGTAATCTCGTTATACTTAATTGCCCTAACCAACCGTTGGACCAAACTTTCTCTATCCTGCAATACCTGTGTGGGAAAATACAAGGGATAGTTCATTTTCTGTCGCAAGTCAATAACGCGCCAAATACGTTTTGAGAACATAACATCTGCCTCACGTACATAGGGGTAGGGGATTGGCTGTCGTGCAGGAATGGTTTCCCGGGTATAGAACCCATCGTTAACCAAACTCTCCTTACGATCCTGTGCAGGTGCATAGTAAGAACTTGCAAGAACTGCTAATCCTGAAATTACGATACTCAACTTTTTCATATCGATGGTTTATCTAATCTTTAACACTAAATCGTTTAATTCAATTACATCGCCGCTGGGCCCAACCGCTTTAATATCTGTTACCGCAATTTGATTGCCCGGCCTTAAATTATTTACTATTCTTTTCTGATCATCGGTAAACCTGGAGCTGGTAGATTCCTTTTCCTGCAAAAAGCCACTTACTGTTGCTGAAAGTTTAAACCCAACCACCTTATACTTTAAATCGAAGTCAAAATCCTGCGGCATTTCAGCAATCAATCCCAGTGATGCTGCCAGCTGATTCTTTTCCACTGTCTTTCCTGTAACACCGATAATTCTGGGTAATGGCGGTGGAACTCTTTTTATGCGGAAAATTTTAGTTCCCATACTTTGCTTCCGCTTCCCCTCCATTTCAGCATAAACAGTAATTTCACAGGTTGTAACACCCGCCCCCGGTTGAACAATAAAACTTCCACCTCCAACTGGCTTAATGGATCCCTTGCTTATGGTGGCGGATGTTTTGTCCGGCGAGATACCGGGAATAGAAATATCGACGGGGTTATCGACGCCCAAATATAGAACATTCATTTTGGTGGGCGCAATTACCACGTTGGGTTGTAAAACATTGTAGGTATGCTTAAAGGGCTTTTTAACAATATTACCGTCCGGGGCCTTCATTTCGATCAATCCACTCCAAGTTGTTTGCCCCAAATTGCTAACTTTTTTAGAGTATTGCCCCTTCCCATTTTTAGAAACCGGAATTTCTTCCTCTCCGCCTTTAGAAAAGTAATCGTACTCTTTTGTTGTAGAATTATACGTTGAGTCAACCCTGCAAAGGTATATCTTGGGTTTTTGTGTAGTATCCGAGGCTGCCAGGAAAACTTCTGCTTTAAATTCGCTCCCCTGAAAAACAATATTAGAACTCGGGATAACCGTTGCTGCCAAAACGTTAAATTTAAAATCAGAGGCCCCAATTTGCTGCAATAAATAATTCAAAATTTCTGCCTCTGAATTTAAAACATCTACCTGAACCTTTGTAAGCTGTGGAATGACAGAAATTAATGGAATATGCTCAAACCGGGCACTTTCCCATGTATTTACAGTTCCGTCCTCCTTTTTCTCAGGATCCCTGGTGTCCAGAATTCCCTTTATGGAGTTAATAAGCTCTGCGCCTTTTTGGGGATCGATTTGGCTTACAACATATTCACGAAAATCAATGATTTTTTTCTTTAGCTCAAATGCCTTTCCGTTTCCGTCCAATCCTATTAAAATTTTTGCAGCTACGTCGAGATCATTTTTGCCTTCAATTTTTTCACTTATAACGTTACCATCAACAACTGCTGGAGTATCCTCCCCTTCCGAAGCCTTGACAATTTCTATTTTCAAATCCTGAACGTAGGAGTAAATCTCCCGGGCCTTTGCCTTAATTTCATCCGCCTTTTGTTTCCAAGGCCCTACTTTAATCGCATTAACAAGCATTGCATTATCGAACTCAACATACAGCTTATCGTTTTTTATCTTGTAATTCTCCGTTGTTCTTGAAAGGCCATTATCCACCAAAACAAAAGCTTCAAGTACGTCTGATGATACATTTAACGCAAGCATAGCCGTCAGCACGAGGTACATCATGCCTATCATTTTTTGCCTGGGAGTTTCTTTTCCGTGTGCCATAGACTATTAAATGAGTCCGAGTAGATGCAACTTTTACTTCCCGCTTGACATTGTGCTTATTGCGGAAAGCATATTGCCATAAACCATATTAAGCGATGCAATATTCTTATTTAGAAGTTCAACGGCGTCAGAGAATTTCTCCGTTTCAGAAACCGTTATGTTCAATTTTTTAATCATTCCATCAACACCGGCATAAATTTTCTCTGCTTCTTTCAGCCGCTGGTTCGTTTCTTGCAGGTGTAATTCATGCGCAGCATTTAATGCTGCCATGTTTTTATTCAAGCGTTCTAACTGTTCCTTGTAACCATTGCTCCCATCGGAAATAACTTTACCGTTAGCATTCATAGAATCGGAAAGCTGTTGATAGGTTACCCCAATAGCGCTTGCTGCCTTTTGGTATGTTGCCGCAAGGCTGTCAGATGCAGCCCCAAGGTTATTTGCCACTTGCTCCACAGATTCCGTAATTCTTCCTCCGACAGTTTTACCCGCAACAGTTAGTTCGTTCTCGAGATTCTTTACAGATTGATTTACGCCATCCAAAAAATTTTTCCCCGATTCAGACATAACTCCAGAAGTTTTCTGAATATCGTTGGAGAGTTGGTTCATCGAATCATTTAGTGTTTGTCCGCTCTGGCTATAATTTTGGTTAAACGTGTTGACAGACTCTGAAGCTTTGGATAATTTTTCCGAAAAATCTTTAACAACTAATGTAGAATTTGAAATATCGGCTATTTTATTGGATGCTTCACCTAATTTATGCAAACCTTGACTAACCTTATCGAAAAGGGCAGGGCTAATTTCTGCGTTCTCGAGCATTTTATTAAACTTTTCAGTAAAAATTAATGCACCACCAACGCCTCCCCCACCGCCACCTGTAACACCGACAGCCGGATGAGGAACTGACGCAACCGCAGGAGGCGTTTCCGTGCTTGGGGCAACCGCCGGTGTCCCCTTCCCGGGTACGGCAGAAAGAACGCCCGTGATTATTTCTTGTATTTCTTCGGGTCCTAAACTTTGCCTTCTGCTACTCCTGTAACCTTTAATTTCATCCTCTTCGGTCATACCGGTAAGTTCGGGATATACCAATGTCCAATCTAACTCTTCGTGTATCGGCTCAAATGCTGAGAAAAAGAAGATTATTGCCTCGGTGCCCATCCCTAAAAGTAGCATTGGTCCCGCGCCTTTTAGGTGAAGAATTTTAAAAAGGGCGCCAAGAATCACAACTGAAGCACCCCATCCATAGAGGTATTTCATAAAGCTTTTCCATTTCTTGGACGTTACAATTTCTTCAATATTGATTTTCATGCGTCTGATTTTTAATTGATTCGGACACCAAGCTTTTTATACTCATTTAACTCCAAGGTATCCACGTACACATCTAAAACCAATATAAGATTTTGCGGAATCTTGGTATTCATACGTACGTGTTCCAACCTGAAGGAAATAACTAATATCTTTCCACGATCCCCCCCTCACTACCTTGCGTTTCATTGCCGGTAAATCATTCGGCTTTGCATTGTACTTATAGTCAGGGTTCATGTCATGCATGAAAGAATAGGCACTTTCGTCGTAAGCATTTGCAGTCCATTCAGCAACATTACCAGCCATGTCGTACAAACCAAAATCGTTAGGCTCATAGGTGCCAACAGCAATGGGTATCAGTCCTCCATCATCAACATAATTCCCTCTCATTGGTTTGAAGTTAGCCAAAAAACAGCCTTCTATATTACGGGGATATGGACCTCCCCAGGGATACATACTGTGATCGAGATTCCCACGAGCAGCGTATTCCCATTCTGCTTCCAGCGGAAGGCGGTAATCCTGAATAGTGGTACCATCTACTGCCAAATACTTATTAAGTAATTGGGTCCTCCAAATGCAAAAGGCTGTTGCCTGTTTCCAGGTTACTCCTACAACGGGGTAGTTATCAAATGCTGGGTGCCAAAAGTAGCTGGATGTGTATGGTTCATTGAAAGAGTATGAAAAATCAGATATCCAGCAGAGAGTATCGGGATATACGTTAACCTTATCGCGCATTATAAAACTTTGGCGGTTATCTACTTTTACTTTTTCGCCAAGGCTATTAACTACTTCTCCCTGATCGTAGCTGAGGGTCTCAAAGTTATAGCGGTTTCTCTTTTGCGCTGCTTGCTTAAGGTCAATCCAGTAATATTCGTAGAAAAGTTTACGGGTATCTATTTCTGTTTTCCCATAAAACGCATCCTCCTTGGAGTAGTACAAGGAATTAATGATTTCTCGTTGTTCTTCGTCTTCGGGATCAATGGGTGTTTCCCAGTTTAATACCGGAGGATCTATTTGATTCCCAAATTCATCCTCGGTAATAACAAATTCATCATTCTGCTCACCAAGCAAACGTCTTATAATAGAGTCCCTTACATATTCAACAAACTGTCTGTACTGATTGTTCGTAATTTCGGTTTGATCCATCCAAAAGGCATCTACCGAAACCGTTTTGGTTGGGGCATTGATTGCCCATGCCACATCTTGGTCGTTGCTTCCAATTGTAAATGACCCCATTGGAATAAAAACCATACCGTAGGGGGTTGGCTCTGCATATCCCCGCCTACCAGGCACTCCGGTAAGTTCTCCATTTCCACTTGGTGTGCAGCTGTTAAGGAAAACTATTGCAACGCTTATGAAAAGAAACTTTTTCATACTACTCCGTTTATTTAGCAAATAACGTAATTTTTTTCTTTAGATTATCAACTTCGATCATAAAAATCTTATGCTTTTGTATTGCTGGGGCGGTTTTTCCTTTTTTAGCTGAAAATTATACCCTACCATAAATTCATGGGATCCATCGTTATACTTACTTACGTTACCGGTAGTACAATACTCATAGGCATACCCAATTTTGATCCCGTTGAACAACTCAAAACCAACCATCCCGGTTATGGCCTCTCCAATACGATAGGAGAAACCGCCCCAGAATTTTTTATTGTACTTCACTATTGAATTAAAAGAGTACCGAGAACTGACAAAATCAGTAGTTATTACCACCGATGGCTCAAACTGCCACGCCGGGTTAACATTCAAAGTATAACCGCCTGTTACATAGTACTGGCGTGTGTACCGGGCAGCCTGATCGTTTTTGTTCATTTTTGTTTCGTTCAAATGGGTCACGGAGAGCCCAAAAAACATATAGTCTGTATTGTAGTACAACCCTAAACCTAAATCGAAATTAACGGAATTTTCCTTTTTGGGGGGAACTGCCACATCGGTCGTTCCATCAGGAAAAATCCACGCGGGGTCTATGGAGTTGTTAATTACTCCGCCATTAACACCCACGCCCAGCGTTCCATCTACAGCCTTAAACTTAAACCGGGCCGCATAGGAGATGCTGATGCCCAAATCATCATCAAAGCCATACTTATCGCTTAAAATGCTTAACCCCACGCCACTTTTAAATCCAAAAGGAGAAATGGGCGCATTTATGCTCACCGCTGTACTTTGGGGTGCCCCATCGCCAAAACCGCTAAATTGTAATTTGTTAATTGCCCCAAATCCTATCATGTTTAAACTGCCCGCATATCCGGGATTTATACTCATTGGATTAAAAAGTATTTGGTTAAACTGTGGGTCCTGCTGGCCAAAGGCAGCAAATAAAATAAATAAAAAACTGACAGAAAGAATATATTTTTTTGCTATTGGCATATTCAAAAAATAAATGCTCAAAATACCCATTACTTCTCAAACTGAAAAGTAAAATAAGTAAAAAAAAAGAATACCTACAAATTTATCAACAAATATGTGTTGATAAATAAAAAAACCGTAAGGTCTTATACCTTAAAAAAATTTATTGGTTACTTTTTCGAAGGTAAAAATTGCGGTTTTAACCATTTAACGCTTGGACTTTTTGCATAAATCTCAGCCATCGTTCCGGGATTTCCTGCTTCCCGGCAGTTACATAATCTGAAGAAGAGCAGGGCACAATGATGTTTTTGCGTTCCCCAAAAGCAGTGTTTGAACCTACGGGTATTTCAAACCACCATGTATCGGACATCTCGTTACGGTAAAATATCAAATCGACACCGGGTGTTCCTGAATTTATAATAAACTTTTTGATGCCGGTATTCTGCGTATTCAACTTGTCAACGCTACGCTGTGCAACGCCTTCGATAAAATGCCATACAAGCTGGGCTGCCAGCAATGCAGACTGACGCGTAGGGTCGTTGTCTGTGTTGTATTCAAATACTCCCAGGCAGGAAGTTCTATCGCCAATTCCAGCATATCGGGTAAGCTGGCAGGCTTCCTCGGCGTAAAGGCCGTTGGGAGACAGAGCCACATTGCCAGGGGAGTCAGCGCCGCGTATTGCACCCAGATCAAAACTAACAATATCAGAATTCCTGAGCGTTGGCTCAACTTCACGGTAATTTCCCCGAACATATCCCAGCCGTAATAATTCGCAGCCAAACTTTCTTAATCGGTCTATTTTACCGGGGTCAACGAAATAACCCTGATAGCCAATAAGGCTTAAATCAAAAAGCGACAGAGAATCTTCGGCAAGTAATCTGTTCAGGTAGTTCAAAGAGTGAAAATCGACAGTGTCATTATCTGAATCAATACGTGAATCGACCACTGAAAGGGTTATGAGTTTCTGGGAACTTTTATACCCCCGATATATGCTCTCGGTAATTTCCTGGGTTCCACCCAGTACAATAACTATCGCACCTTTTTGGCGTAAGAGCTTAATTACATCAACTGTGGCATTATATGTTTGTGCAGGGGTTTTCGTTTCAACTATATTTCCAGCATCAACAAGTTTCCCCTTAAAATTTATAGCCGAAAGTCCCAAAAGATACTGACGAATGGTATCGGGTGAATTTAATTTTGTAGGGTACGGAGAGTTTCTGCTCTCGTTAATGCCAACAATTACAACGTCGTTCGGCTGAATTTCGATTCCCTTTTGGTGCAGGGAAATCACCCGGCTCCCCAACGAAGACAACCTGCTAACGCCAAGATTGGCGGATACAATTTGCTCCGGGTTGAGATAGGCTAGTAATTCGTCCAGCATGTTGCCTAGGTATTGGGTTATTCGCTGCTACTGTTTTTTTCTTCTCCTGGTATATTTTTTTGTACTGCTTTTTTCTGTACCCTGCGATTGAATAATATTTAAGCACTCCTCGTACGTAAGTGCATGGGCATCTGTTCCTTTGGGTATTTTAAAGTTTGCCCCATTATACGATATGTAAGGGCCCCATCGACCATTAAGAACTTGGATTTTAAACTCTTTATCGAAAGTTTTTATATTCTTTTCCCGCTCTTTTCTTCTACCCTCTTCAATTAAATCAACGGCCCGGTTAAGATCAATACTTAACGGATTATCATCCTTTTTCAGCGAGTAAAATTTAGAATTATGACGAACGTATGGGCCAAACCGTCCCACTCCTATTACTACGTCTTTATCCTCGTAATATCCAACCGTTCTGGGAAGTTTGAACAGCGAAAGGGCCTCGTCCAGCGTTATGGTTTCAATTAGCTGACCTTTAAGCAAGCTGGCGAATTGTGGCTTTTCTTTGCTTTCCTTGCTGTTTTCGCCAAGCTGAACCAGTGGCCCAAAACGGCCAATGCGCACACTAACTGTTTTCCCGCTGACAGGATCAACTCCCAACACACGTTCTCCTTTGCTATAATCTGATTCTACAGTGGTCTTATCGACAAGGCTGTGAAACGGTTTGTAAAACTGATCTATCATTTTAGTCCACTCCAAATTGCCAAGGGCAATTTCATCGAACTCCTTTTCGACATTCGCGGTAAAGTTGTAGCTGATTATTTCCTTAAAATATTCAAGCAGGAAGTCGTTAACCACCATTCCTATATCACTTGGGAAAAGTTTTGCCTTTTCCGCTCCTGTGTTTTCAGATTTTTCGAGCTGGGATATCTTCCCATTTTTTAGAACAACGGCGTTATACCTGCGCTCAGCACCCGGCCTATCCTCCTTTACAACATAACCCCGGTTTAGAATTGTTGAAATCGTAGGGGCATAGGTTGATGGGCGGCCAATCCCCAGCTCTTCCAGTTTTTTCACCAAACTTGCCTCCGAGTAACGGGGAGGGCGTTGCGTAAACCGCTCGTTGGCTACAATTTCTTTGGGCTCTAAAATTTGACCCGCTTTTACTACGGGAAGCAATTCTTTGCTGCCTTCATCGGAATCGTCATCGTTTGACTCAAAGTAAACTTTCAGAAACCCGTCAAAAACAACAACTTCGCCCGAAGCAATAAACTGATAGCTAGATTTTGAAACCGCTATATTTATGGTTGTTTTTTCCAGCTGTGCATCGCTCATTTGAGATGCTATGGTTCTTTTCCAAATCAAATCGTAAAGTTTCTGCTCCGATGCGCTCCCCGATACTTTAACCCTATCGAACGCCGTGGGCCTAATTGCCTCATGGGCTTCCTGCGCCCCCTTTGATTTGGTTTTATACTGACGGGGCTGATGATACTTATCGCCATACTCATTCACAATAACCTGCCGGGCAGAATCAATGGCTGCAGATGCAAGGTTCACCGAATCAGTCCTCATGTAGGTAATATAACCCGATTCATAAAGCTTTTGGGCTATTGTCATGGTTTGCGAAACGGAAAAGTTATACTTTCTACTTGCTTCCTGCTGTAAGGT
The DNA here is from genome assembly GCA_050180015.1 of Bacteroidales bacterium. Taxonomy (GTDB): domain Bacteria; phylum Bacteroidota; class Bacteroidia; order Bacteroidales; family Tenuifilaceae; genus JBFXEO01. The sequence goes on from JBFXEO010000046.1 coordinate 13,721, forward strand.
GGAGGTGGTAAACGGCGGCGACGGTGCTTTTTTAGAGGGTTTTTTGGTCACATCCAGCACAGTAAACGCTGCCGTTTTGCAATGCTCGATAAAGTTCAGGGCTTCCTTCCCATCGGGTAGCCGACTTGACAATTCTGCCTTAATATCTACATCTCCTTTAAAAAGCCCGGTCACCCTGTAAAATGATGTTGAATTAAACGCAATTATCTCCCGTTCCTTCTCAACGATTAACCGAACGGCAACGGACTGAACCCTTCCGGCTGATAGTGCCGGTTTTACCTTTTTCCAAAGTATTGGCGAAAGTTCAAAACCCACCATTCTATCAAGAATTCGTCGTGCCTGCTGGGAATTTACAAGGTTAATGTTGATGTCGCGGGGGTTTTTTATTGCATTCAGAATGGCATCCTTTGTAATCTCGTGAAAAACAATGCGTTTTATCTTTTTCTTGTCGAGTTTAAGAACTTCGGCCAAATGCCAGGCAATGGCCTCTCCCTCGCGGTCTTCATCGGATGCCAGCCAAACCACTTCGGCTTCAGCCGATGCCTTCTTCAACTCTTCAACCAATTTCTTCTTATCGTCACTAACAACATACTCCGGTTTGTAATTTTTTTCTACCTCTATCCCGAGCTTTTTCTTTGATAAATCACGAATATGGCCAAAGCTAGACTTTACAACAAATTGCTTTCCCAAAAACTTCTCGATGGTTTTGGCCTTAGCCGGAGATTCTACGATAACAAGGTTCTCTATCATACCTTAATTATATTGCATTCAAAATTTGGCACAAAGTAAAACATTTGACGGCTTATGAACAAAAAAATGATGAAAATGTGTGTAGCCACCCCATGCTATTCCCGTAACCAGCAACTTACCATTAAATTACAGCTGTTTTGGTGATAATTGGAAAGATTCAAATCTAAAAAATAATTATTTTTAACTTTACCGCATATTGAATTATTGCACCATGAAGAATAAAAATCTTATATCTATCCAAAAATTTCGCCAGTGGTTTTGGGGAATTTTTTTCTTTATCATTATCTTCCTTATAACCATTTTCACCCTTATCGGCCTCGAATTTTTTGGTCCAATGCCCACTTTCGAAGAGCTGGAAAACCCCAGGAGCAACATTGCCACCGAGATAATCTCAGAAGATAATGCTGTTCTGGGTAATTTTTTTGTTCAAAACAGAACCTTTATAAATTACGATGAAATATCGCCAAATGTTATAAATGCCCTTATTTCCACAGAGGATGCCCGATACCATTCACACAGCGGGATAGATTTCCAGGGGCTGGGCCGGGTAATGGTAAAAACGGTTCTGTTTGGTAAAAGAAATGCCGGTGGGGGCAGCACAATTACACAGCAGCTGGCAAAAAATTTGTTTCCCCGCGATACGATGAGAAACCGTTCCGCCATTGCCCGAACCTCAAAGTTGGTGATTACTAAATTTAAGGAGTGGATTACCGCCATTAAGCTGGAAAGGAACTACACCAAGAATGAAATTATTGCCATGTACCTAAACGTGGTAGAATTTGGAAGCAATTCTTACGGTCTTAAATCTGCCGCAAAAACATTTTTCGATACCACCCCGGACTCATTAAAAGTTGAGCAGGCCGCACTGCTGGTTGGAATTGTAAATGCACCAACCCGATATAGCCCGGTAAGAAATCCGGAACGATCCGTACAGCGAAGAAATGTTGTTCTCATGCAGATGGAGAAGTACGGCTACCTTACGCAACAACAGTACGATTCTATTTCGAAAATACCCATTAACCTGAATTTTAAGGAGCAGGATCACAATGCTGGCCTGGCAACATATTTCCGCGAAATGGTTCGTCTGTTTATGACCGCCAGCCAACCCGAACGCCGTTACTACTACTCATACGACATGTACCGCGATGATTCGTTGCTGTGGGAAACAAATACGCTGTACGGCTGGTGCAATAAAAATCTTAAACCCGATGGTACGCCTTACAACATATACCGTGATGGTCTTAAAATTTACACCACTATA
>JBFXEO010000047.1:0-15722 GCA_050180015.1 Bacteroidales bacterium
CAGTGCGGATTATTGATGAGGGGTTGCTGGAGTCGGGAACTACCATTACCGTATCGGTGGAGAGTAATGCGCTGTTCAGCCTGCAAACAAAAACGCTGGTGGGTACACACTTAGACTACCGTTTTTCCGATAACTTTAATGTGGGCTTCACGGTCATGAATTTAACGGAGCGCCCTTTAACCGAAAAGGTTAGCTTTGGGAACGAGGCAATATCCAATACCATCTGGGGCTTTAACACATCGTACCAAACGGAATCCAAGTTTTTAACCAAGATGGTAAACTACCTGCCGTTCATCAAAACAAACGAAAAATCAACGCTTACCGTCGATGCGGAGTTTGCCCAGCTGAAACCTGGCAGCTCAAAAACAACGAAGGGAACTGTTTACCTTGATGATTTTGAGGGTAGCAGCTCATCCATCGATATCCACTCTTGGTACGACTGGCGGCTGGCAAGTACCCCGCAGGGGCAGACGGCTTTATTCCCCGAGGCCTCTTTAAATAGCGATTTACGGTATGGGTATAACCGGGCCCGGTTGTCTTGGTACTATATCGATCCGCTATTTTTGCGGAATACATCGCTAACACCTTCGTATATCAGGGGGAATAAAGAGTACCAGGGGAGTCACTGGGTTAGGGAAATTTACGAGAAAGAAATCTTTCCCAACAGAAGCATACCTCAGGGTGAGCCTACCAACATTTCGGTGCTGAACATGGCGTTTTACCCTAACGAACGCGGGCCATATAACTACGATACCGATAATGTAGATGCAAATGGCAACCTGCTGCACCCCGAGAATCGGTGGGGTGGAATGATGCGCAGCTTAGGAACAACCGATTTTGAAGCATCCAACATTGAGTATGTTGAGTTTTGGCTGATGGATCCATTCGTTTACGATTCTACTGCCGAGGGGGGCGATTTTTACCTTGACTTAGGAACCATATCGGAGGATGTACTGAAAGACGGACGTAAATCGTTCGAAAATGGTCTGCCCACATCTGAGGAAATGAAAAACATCGATACAACTGCCTGGGGAAGGATACCAACCACGCAGTATCTGCCGGTTGGTTTCGATAACGATGCCGGAATGCGAAAGTATCAGGATCTGGGACTCGATGGCCTTGGAGGAAAAGATTTGGACGGGGACGGAATTCCCGACGAGCTATCCTTTTTTCAAACGTACGTTAATCAGCTTCGCAGCAGGGTCACAAACGATGAGGTTATAAGTCAGGCCGAGAATGACCCGTCCAGCGATGATTTTAAATACTATTTGTCCGACGAGTTCGATCAAACCAAGTCGGGAATACTTGACAGGTACAAATTTTTCAACAACACAGAGAATAACTCACCGGTGGCAACATCTACCACATCAAGCCAAAGTTACTCCACGCCCGATGTGGAAGAGTTTGGCTCTGATATTACCATGAACGAGACCGAGGCGTACTACCAGTACCGTATCTCATTGCGCCCTGAAGACATGAAGGTTGGTAGCAACTTTATTACAGATGTAATGACGGGTGAAAAGGATAAAATTGAAAATATTCCGGTTAAGTGGTACCAGTTTAAGGTTCCCATCGCAGAGTACGAAAAGGCCGTTGGATCCATTGACGATTTCACATCAATCCGATTTATGAGGATGTTCCTGAGAGGGTTTAAAGATACCGTAATCCTTCGCTTTGCTACGTTAGACTTGGTACGGGGCGAATGGCGTAAGTACAATAATTCCCTGATAGAGGGGCAGGAAGGGATGCCTTCGGCCGATTTGCCCACCAGCTCGTTTGCAATCTCTACGGTAAACATAGAGGAAAACAGTAAGCGTACACCGGTAAACTACGTACTGCCTCCAAACGTTAGCCGGGCTATAGATCCCAGTCAAACCCAGCTCACAGAGCTGAACGAGCAATCCATGGAGTACCGGATCGAGAACTTGGCCGACGGCGATGCCCGCTCCGCATTCAAAAATGTAAACGTTGATATTCGGCAGTACAAGAAGCTAAAGATGGATATTCATGCCGAAATGATTGACGGATATAGTTTAAATGACGATGCCGTAACCGCTTTTATAAGGCTGGGAACCGATTATACGGACAACTACTACGAATACGAGGTACCCCTGAAGTTAACGCCATACGGAGTGTACAACAACAACCGGGAATCGGACAGGGAAACCGTTTGGCCACGCGATAATCTTATGAGCATTAATTTGCAAAGTTTGGTTGATCTAAAACTTGCCCGTAACGAGGCAATGCGACAGTCAGGCTCAAAGATAACCTTAAATACCCTCTATACGGTTGAGGCCGATGATGGTATAAAAACAAGGGTAACCGGCAATCCAAATTTAAGTAACGTGAAGGTTATAATGATTGGGGTTCGTAACCCGGCTAAATCATCTGACGACAGTGATGATGGACTATCCAAGTCGGTTATAGTGTGGTTTAACGAATTTCGGTTAACAAACTTCGACGATCAGGGAGGATGGGCCGCCAATGCACGTGTTTCGGCCAAGCTGGCCGATCTGGGTACAGTAACGCTGGCGGGAAGTACCTATACCCCTGGTTTTGGCTCTATTGAAAAAGGGGTAAATGACCGGAGCAAGGAAAATCATTACGAGTATGATGTCAGCTCGTCATTGGAGTTGGGTAAATTTTTCCCTGAGAAAGCCAACATTCGAATTCCCATGTATTTTGGCTATGGCGAGTCCGTTTCGAACCCTCAGTACAACCCGCTCGATCCCGATGTTACAATGGATGATGCTTTGCGGAATTTATCTTCCAGGGAACGCGATTCTCTCAAACATCTTGCGCAGGACTACTCCCGGCGGAAAAGTATTAATTTTACCAACGTAAAAATAGATAGGCAATCAGCCAAGCCTCATTTCTGGGATATTTCAAATTTTTCTGTAAGTTACTCATTTAGTGAAGTCTATTCCCGTAGCACTACTATCGATCATAAAATACAGCGTACATTTCATGGCGGACTGGCCTATAACTACAACAAGCCAACCAAGTATATTACCCCGTTTAAGAAGGTTAGCTGGCTAAACTCCAAGTACCTACGCTTAGTTAAGGATTTTAACTTTTCACTATTTCCCTCTCAGGTATCGTTCCGTTCCGATATGAATAGAACTTACTTTGAGCAGCAGTCCAGAAATAACAGCAATCCAAACGAAATTCTGGCCCCCACATATTCCAAGGATTTTCTGTGGGATAGAAACTATTCCCTGAATTGGGATTTTACGCAGTCGTTAAAGTTCGACTTTAATGCCAGCAATACGGCCCGTATTGATGAACCCGATGGTATGGTTGACAAAAAGCGCGATAGGGATGGCTATGAGCACTGGCGCGATTCTGTTTGGCACAACATCCTGAGGCTAGGCCGTAATACCCTTTATAACCATCAGTTTAACCTAACCTATACGCTACCGTTGAGCAAAATTCCTTTGGTAGATTGGACTTCTGCCACTGCACGTTACACCGGAACGTACCGGTGGGAAGCAGGTGCCGAGTTGGCCGATACATCTAGTTTCGATCCTGGGAATAAAATTCAGAACTCCAACAACATGCAGCTGAACGGACAGGTAAACTTGACCAATCTTTTCAATAAGGTTGGATACCTGAAACGTATTAATCAGGATTTTGATCGCCGGGCACGGGGTGCTACACCTAAAACCGTAACCGCTAAGTATGAGCAGGATGGCGTTAATTTGCGTGCAAAAGTTGCAAAATCTATATTCCATAAACTTAAAACCGAAAGGGTGACGGTTAAGGTTTACGACGAGAAGGGTAAGGAGGTGAAGGTAACCGCTGAAGTTAAGAACGATCAGCGAATTACCATTAAAGCAGATCAGGAGTACAAGAATTGTAAGGTTGTTGTGGAGGGAAAAGTTCCGGAGAAAACAAGTCCGATTAAATTTATTACCGAGGGGGCTGTCCGTTTAATGATGAGTGTTAAAAACATTTCCCTTTCGTATTCGGAAACTAACGGAACGCTGCTACCCGGATATAAACCTGGCACAAAATTTCTTGGTACAGAAACATTCAACGGGCTTACCGCTCCGGGATGGCGGTTTGTTTCCGGGATGCAGGATCCTGATTTTGCATGGAAAGCGGCTGAAAATGGATGGTTAACGCTCGATACAAGTTTTAATACTCCGGCAATATTCACCCATTCCGAGAATGTGAATTTTCGTAGTACAATTGAGCCCATACCAGGCTTTAAGATTGATTTATCGGCGAATAGAGTTTATGCTCGTAGCCACAGTGAAACGTACCGGGCCGATTTGAACGGAAGCATACACTCCTACGACCCGGTTACCACGGGTAGTTTTAGTATAAGCGTAATATCGCTGGGGACAGCGTTTGAGGGTAGTAATAGGGATGAACACTCAAGGGTATTCGAGAGAATGAAAAGCAACAGGCTGACAATTGCGGAACGGTTGAGCAGCAAAAGGGTACCCAATCCCGCACAAAATTCCGACCCGGGCATTCCCGATCCCAATACCAATTTTCCTGACGGATATGGGCCCTTATCGCAGGATGTTCTCCGGGCATCTTTTCTGGCTGCATATACCAACAAATCGGCATCAAAAGTAACCCTGCGCGATTTTCCACGCATACCAATGCCCAACTGGCAGTTAACCTACGATGGCTTGGCAAAGATTAAGCCCTTCAAAAATTATTTCAAAACATTTACAATAACCCACGGTTACCGTTCGCTTTACACCATAGGCTCGTTTTCGGTTAACTCCAGCTATGTGCCGGATGATGATGGATTTAGCTATGCCCGCGATTTAAATAATAACTTTTACCCCAAACGGGACATTTCCAACGTTTCAATCAACGAACAATTCAACCCGCTGATTGGCTTCGATGTTGGCTGGCAAAACAATTTGACCACACGGCTGGAGGTGAACAAAAGCCGATCGCTGGCCATGAGCTTTTCCAGTACACAGTTAACCGAAATTTATGGGAACGAGCTTATTATTGGTGCTGGCTATAGGTTCGAAAGCCTTCCGCTGATATTTAAAGCCGAAGATGGAGGTAAAAAGGCATTAAAGAGCGATTTGAGGCTTACCGTTGATTTGTCTATCCGGGAAAATACCACGGTTCTCCGCAAATTGGTTGAGGATACCAACGAAACTATAGCCGGGCAGCGGATAAATACCATTAAAACCTCTGCCGACTACCGTATAAGCGAGCAGGTTACCGTAAGACTTTATTTCGATAGGGTTGTAAATGCGCCAAAGGTTTCAAAAACCTATAAAACCACCAACACCAGCTTTGGATTTAGTGTACGTTTTGAGATGGTTAAGTAAATGTATTTACTACAATGGAAAAATACGGCTTAGTGTTAAAATAATGCCGGATCAATAGTATCAATCCTAAAAATACGTACTTTTGAAAACAATTCTATAAACTAAATTACTAACCGATAAAAGATTACAACATGAATGTCCCATCAAATTTAAAGTACACAAAGGATCACGAATGGATTAAGGTTGAAGGCGATGTTGCCATAGTTGGGGTTACCGATTTTGCACAGTCACAGCTCGGCGATATAGTATTTATCGAAATCGAAACCGTTGGTGAAACTTTGGACAAGGAGGAAGTTTTTGGCACCATTGAGGCGGTTAAAACCGTTTCGGATATGTTTATGCCTGTAGGTGGCGAGGTACTTGAAGTTAACCCCAGGGTAACGGAGCAGCCCGATGTTGCTAACAAGGATCCCTACGGCGAGGGCTGGATGATAAAGGTTAAAATAACCAACCCGGCAGAGCTTAACGAGCTACTTACACCGGATCAGTACAAAGACATTATAAGTGAATAAGGGAACCCGCTACGGCGGGTTTTTCATTTATTGTTTAACGTGAATTTTGTTTCCTGAACTTGTCGAAGGTAACAGGGATCGGGCAAAATGAACTCAACAAAGTTAATCTTTATCCTTTTTTAGGGCATTCCAACCCTGTGCTGTTAGCTTAATTTCATCTCCCGAAGGTGTTACAAGATAAGCACCTGTAGTAGCCTCGGTTATGTGGCCAATTATTGTTACTCCTTCAATCGCTGAAACGGTTTCATGTGTGGAGATTGGGACGGTAAACAGCAACTCGTAATCTTCGCCACCGTTGAGTGCCGCAATGCTGGGCTCAATTCCCATCTCCTGTGCCATTTGGGAGGTTTGCTCATCGATAGGAATTTTTTCAAGGTATATCCGGCATCCCCTTTCGGAATTCTTGCAGATATGAAGCAGCTCCGACGATAAACCATCGGAAATATCTATCATCGACGTTGGCTTAATCTGCGCTTCTTTTAAAGTTTGCAGGATGTTTTTTCGGGCCTCGGGCTTAAGGATTCTTTCCAGAATGTAGTCGTAGCCCTCCAGCTGTGGCTTTGAGTTACCATTGCTTGCGAATACCTTTTTTTCCCGCTCCAGAAGCTGGAGCCCCATGTATGCGGCACCAAGGTTGCCGGTAACACATATCAAATCGGTTACCTGTGCACCGCTACGGTAAACCAGCTCCAATTCGTTGGCTTCGCCTATGGCGGTAACGCTTATCGTCAACCCGGTGTACGACGATGAGGTGTCGCCTCCAACCAAATCGGCCCCATACCGCTCGCAGGCCAGCCTAATGCCAGCGTAGAGCTCCTCCAAATCTTCCACGGAAAATCGTTTCGAAACACCTATAGATACTGTTATTTGAGTGGGGGTAGCGTTCATGGCGTAAATATCGCTCAGGTTAACCACAACCGCCTTGTAACCCAAATGCTTAAGGGGAAAATAGGTTAAATCAAAATGAATTCCTTCAAGCAGCAGGTCGGTTGTAATTACCGTCCTGTTTTCCCTGGGTGATATTACGGCAGCATCGTCGCCAACACCCATTGCGGTTGATGGATTTTTGGGCCGGAACGGGCCTGTAAGCCTGTCAATTAACCGGAATTCGCCCAGCTCGTACAGTTCTGTGGAAGTTTTTTCGCTGCTCATCGAATATTTTTTTGCAAACCTACTTAAAATCTTTTTAGCTTTTTTGTTGATAAATGCTTTCAGCAACAGGAACCGGGCAGTTTATAATTTTTCCCGTTATTTTATCGTGGTTGCTGCAAACGGTTATTGTCTTTTTGGTAGTTTTGGGCAAAATATTAATTACTACTATTCAAGTATTATTTATGGTAAAAAAGATTTTTCTGGGTTTGGCCATTACGCTGGTTTCTGTTCTTGCAGTCGACTACTTTACCGGAACTAACGGCGTAAACACATCAAAGAAAGAACCCGTAAAGGTTGATGAGCCTGAACCATTGCTGGAGTTTGGCATTCCTGTAGATTCTTTTAACATTGTTGAGGGGCAAATCAGGTGGGGGCAAACCATCGGGAATTTGCTGGTTGCCCTTAATGTTAAAGTCGATATTATAAATAGGCTATCTTTTATTGACCCCAACACATTTGACTCTAAAAAGGTTAAGGCTGGGAATAAGTATAAGATATTTTATACAAAGGATACAGCGTCAACGGTAGCATACTTGGTTTACGAGCATACCCCTGTCGATTTTTATATTCTCGATTTTCGGGATTCGCTCCGGATTTACCCCTTTCAAAAAGAGGTGAAGGCGGTTCAACGTATAGATGAGGCGCAAATCACATCATCGTTATGGGAAACAATGAAGGGCTCTGGGATTAATCCGGTTTTGGCGCTGGATCTTTCGGATGTTTTTGCATGGACGGTGGATTTTTTTGGACTATTCCCGGGCGATAAATTCCGTGTGATGTACGATGAGCTTTACATCGATAGTACCTCAATTGGCCTTGGTACTATTTATGCCGCTTGGTTTGAGCATCACGGTGAAAAATTTTTTGCGTTCCGGTTCGAGCAGGATTCTGTGTTCAGCTACTGGGACGAAAAGGGTAACTCCCTTCGTAAATCTTTCCTGAAAGCGCCATTGCGGTTTTCGAGAATATCAAGCCGGTTTAGCGGACGCCGGCTGCACCCGGTACTGAAAATTTACCGTCCACACACGGGGGTCGATTATGCAGCACCGGCTGGCACTCCGGTGATGGCCATTGGCGATGGTGTTGTAATTGACAAAGGGTACAATGCGGCTGCCGGGAACTACGTTAAGATTCGACATAATAGTGTTTATACCACGGGCTACAATCATTTTTCGCGCTTTGGAAAGGGAATCCAACAAGGTATGCGCGTTAAGCAGGGCGATATAATTGGTTACGTGGGGAGTACGGGATATGCAACAGGCCCCCACTTGGATCTTCGGTTTTGGATGAACGGGAAACCCATAGATCCGCTCAAGGTTAAATCACCCCCGGTTGAACCCGTTAAACCGGAGAATTTAGCCCAATTCAAGGTAACCATGGATAGTTTGCTTGTACTGCTCGATAGCACCAACGTTGCCGTGGGTTATCCAACATCAAATAAATAGCACGCCTTCGCTGGTTCTGTGGAAAAATTTATAGCTTTGCAGGGTTAAAAAACCGTCACAATGTTACTTATTGATTCCCATTCCCACTTATTTTCCGAGGAGTTTGATGAAGATAGGGCTGCGGTTATTCACAGAGCCGGCGAGGCGGGCATAGGGTATCATATTATGCCCAATATTGATTCATCTACCACCGGCAGGATGCTGGAAGTATCGCAACGGTTTCCGCAATGTTTCCCGCTGATGGGCTTACACCCAACCTCGGTAAAGCTAAACTTTGAGGATGAACTTTTACATGTAGAGGGAATGCTGCAGAAGCATAAATTCTATGGTATCGGGGAGATAGGTATAGATTTGTATTGGGATAAAACCTATATTGAGCAGCAAAAGATGGCCTTCAGGCATCAGCTGAAGTTGGCGAAACGTTACCGCTTACCGGTAGCAATACATTCCCGAAATTCTTTGGATGAAATCTTTGAGATAGTAGATAGTGAAATAGATGCAGACCTGAAAGGCGTATTCCACTGTTTTACCGGAACGCTGGATCAATATAAACATATTCTTGAGTACAAAAACTTTAAGGTAGGAATAGGCGGCGTGGTAACATACAAGAATGGTGGAGTAAATCTTCTTGTTCCTCAAATGGATTTAGACTCAATTCTGCTTGAGACGGATTCTCCGTACCTGTCGCCTGTACCTGTTCGCGGGAAACGTAACGAGGGTTACAATTTGCTCTATGTAGCAAAAAGCGTTGCCAGCTTGCTGGAACTTCCATTGCTGGATGTTGCCGGCAAAACAGCCGCCAGTGCCCAGAAATTTTTCAACTTGCCTATTCAATAATGATGTCAGTACCCAACACTTCTATCTTGATTATATACACCGGTGGAACAATAGGGATGAAGCAAAACCCCGAAACCGGCGCACTTTCGCCATTCAATTTTGAGCATATAGAGGAGGAAGTGCCTGAACTTCGGAAGTTTGGTTTTAGCTTGCATACCATTCCCTTTGATCCACCCATTGATTCATCGGATATTACTCCCGATTTTTGGGTTAAGCTGGCATTAATCATTCGCGATAATTACAGCATATACGACGGCTTTGTTATTCTGCATGGAACCGATACCATGTCGTTTACGGCATCAGCCTTAAGCTTCATGCTTGAGGGATTAGGTAAACCCGTTGTGCTTACAGGCTCGCAACTCCCAATAGGTATGCTTCGTACCGATGGCAAGGAAAACCTTATAAGTGCCGTAGAAATTGCTGCGGCACAGCAAAATGGCCAACCAATGGTTCCGGAGGTTACAATTTTTTTCGAGAACAGGCTTTACCGGGGAAACCGTACTACAAAGCATAACGCCGAACATTTCAATGCGTTTCGTTCCAACAACTATCCGTTTTTAGCGGAGGCCGGGATCACCATTAAGTATAACTTCCCATTTATCCATTACCCTACAGGAAAGCAGGGGTTACGCGTACATACAAAGCTTGATTCCAATATTGGGGTTTTGAAATTGTTCCCCGGGATTACCCCCGATACGGTGAACGCCGTGATTGGTTCCAGGGGAATTAAGGCAATTATACTGGAAACTTTTGGTTCCGGGAACTCGTTAAGCCAGCAGTGGTTTCTCGATTTAATTAATACCGCCGTAAAAAATAATATAGTGGTGTTTAACGTTACACAATGCAATGCGGGTAGTGTAGATATGGATAAGTACGAGAATGGCCTTAAGCTAAAGCGCGTGGGTGTGGTTGGTGGAAACGATATAACTTTTGAGGCAGCAGTAGCAAAGCTAATGTTCCTGATGGGCCTGGGGTTGCTCGGTAGCAGGTTGGCGCAGGAACTCACAAAATCCATCAGCGGCGAAATTACCCTACATTAATCATTGTTTATTTCAATATTTTTTTTGTAATTTGCGCCACGAAATTTGTGTTTAAGGAGTATAGCAATGGGAGAGATGGCCGAGTGGTCGAAGGCGCACGCCTGGAAAGTGTGTAGGCTCCAAAAGGGCCTCATGGGTTCGAATCCCATTCTCTCCGCCAGAATTTCAACAGATAAAAATGAGTATTAATTTTAAAACAAAACCCTTAGTAATAATTTAACGACAAACAAACCATGAAAAAGCTATTTGCATTAGTTGCAGTTTTAGGAGTACTCAGCATGGGTACAACCTACGTTTCGGCTCAGGAGGAATCCGCAATGAAGTCCGATACTGCAGTTACTCAACAAGATTCAACTACAGTAGAGGAGGCTACAACCGCAGCAGCTCCGGCCGAGCAGGAACAATCCCTTCATAAAATTCTTAAAAGCAAATTTATTGAAGGTGGTCCTGGTTTTATGGCATCAATTCTTTTGACCCTTATTTTTGGTTTAGCAATTGTAATTGAGCGTATTATTTACTTAAGTTTAGCATCTACTAACACCGAAAAGCTGTTGAAGGACATTGAGAAAGCCCTTGAAACGGGTGGTGTTGATGCAGCTAAGGAAGTTTGCCGCAATACGCGTGGCCCTGTGGCCAGTATTTTCTATCAGGGTCTCGACCGTATACACGAAGGTATTGAAGTTGCTGAAAAATCAATTGTTTCTTACGGGTCTGTTCAAATGGGTCAGCTGGAAACAGGACTTACCTGGATTTCTCTTTTCATTGCAATAGCACCTATGCTCGGGTTTATGGGAACGGTTATCGGTATGATCGGCGCTTTCGACGCCATTGAAGTTGCCGGCGATATATCTCCCGCGCTTGTGGCCGGAGGTATCAAAATTGCCCTTATCACCACCGTATTTGGTCTTATTGTTGCTATTATCTTGCAAATTTTTTACAACTACCTGCTTTCAAAGATTGATAAGATAACCAACGACATGGAAGACGCTTCCATTAGCCTACTTGATCTTTTAGTTAAATATAACCTTAAAAAGTAAAATAAAATGCAGAATAGCGCAATATCTAAGATGCTTAAGGTTTTATCGTGGATATTAATGGGTATTTCCATTATTTTAACGGTACTTTTCTATACCGGAAATATTACGGAAGAACCATTTATTTTCTGGGCTTATATCCTTTTTGGTTTGGCAATTATAGTGGCACTCGGTTTCCCACTATTCTTCTTTTTCAAAGAGCCCAAGAAAGCCCTTAAAACCTTGGCAGGGATAGGTGTAATGGGTTTGGTGTTTCTGATCGGTTACCTTTTTGCCGACTCAACACCTATTTACTCGGCTACCCGGAACCCCGATCTTTCCAACCCTAAAGTTCTAATCTTAACTGATACAGGCCTTATTGCTACATACATAATGTTCGGTGCAGCATTAATTATGTTACTTTATTTCGGGGCAAGAAACATTTTTCAAAAAAAGTAGTTGAATATATGGTTATCCTCCGGATAAGATACCGGGTTAACCTATAAAAAACAATACTGAGATGTCAAAAAAAATACCAGAAATCAATGCTAGTTCGATGGCTGACATCGCGTTCTTGCTCTTGATTTTCTTCCTGATGGTCACTACCATGAACGTGGACACGGGATTACCCAGAATGCTTCCTCCAATGCCTAACCCAGATGAAAAACAGGACGATGTTGAGGTTAAGAAGAGGAACATTTTTACGGTACTAATCAACAAGAGCGACAAACTCCTTGTGCGTGGAGAACCCATGGATGTTTCAATGCTTAAGGATAGAACCAAGGAGTTTGTAGTTAACCCGAATGACGACTTGAACCTATCCGAACAAGAAGAGAAAGACGTTCCCCTGATAGGGAAATATAGAGTATCCAAGGGGGTTGTTTCTTTACAGAACGATAGGGGCACTTCTTACAGGATGTACATGAAAGTTCAGAACGAGTTGGTTGCCGCTTACAATGAGCTACGGGAAGATTTATCCCGCAACATGTTCGGGAAGCCATACGATAAACTTACTAAGGATGAGCAGGATGCAATTGGGAAAGCGCTACCACAGCGTATATCTGAGGCTGAACCTAAAAATGTAGGAGGAAAGTAGCTATGGGAAAATTTCGACGTAAAGGGAAAGGTGGAATGCCCGCCATTTCAACAGCTTCTCTACCCGATATCGTATTCATGCTTCTTTTCTTTTTCATGGTAAGTACAAGCATGCGGGAGACAACTCTTTTTGTTAAGGCAAGTTTGCCCGAAGCAACTGAAGTGGCCAAATTAGAGAAAAAATCGTTAGTTTCTTACATCTATGTTGGTCCCCCATTAAGGAGCTTTCAAGCACTTTATGGAACGGAACCCAGGATACAGCTTAACGATAGTTTTAAAACCCTGGATGATATTCGCGACTTCATTTCATCTGAACGCGATGCCATGGGTGAGTCTGATAGGCCTTTGCTTACCACCTCGTTAAAGGTAGATGAGGATACCCGTATGGGTATAGTTACCGATATCAAGCAGGAACTCCGTAAGGCCAGCGCACTTAAAATTAACTACGCTGCCAGAAGGATGGATAAGAAGAAGTAAAATTCACGTAATCGTATAATTGAAAGGAGGAATTATTTCCTCCTTCTTTTTTGTATATTACGTTAATGTTAAGGATTTTCTAATATTAACGTAACGGTAATTATTTTTCTTCTTCATACTTTTACCCTAAAATTAAAATAGAATGAAAGCAAAAAAGTTACTGCTAATACTAACCGTCTTGCTGGCAATTTCTGGTTGCGCTGGGAAAGAGGACAACCATAGGGCAAAGTACGTATTCCTTTTTATTGGCGATGGAATGGGCATTCAGCAGGTGAACTCAGCCAAGGTTTACTCCGACAGCGTTTTAAACGATACCGCGGGTGTGGCGTTTACCAAGTTTCCTGTGGCATCGCTGGCCAATACCTACGCGGCCAACAGGTATATAACCTGTTCCGCAGCTGCCGGGACGGCTCTTTCAACCGGGCACAAAACTTCAATTGGCACACTTGGCCTTACCGCCAACCATAAGGACACGCTTTATAGCATAGCCAAGAAGTTTAAAGGTTCAGGCCGGAAAGTGGCCATTTTAACAAGCGTTAGTATTGACCATGCTACTCCGGCTGCATTTTACGCCCACAACAGCTCCCGTAACAGCTACTACGATATTGCAAAATACCTCATTAGCAGCAACTATGATTTTTTTGCATCGGGGGGCTTTCTGGAGCCTTACGGCCCTAAAAATGATAGCTCCGCTGCCTCAATTTATGAATTGGGTGCAGAAAATGGCGTATCCTTTACATCAACATTTTCTGGAATCGATTCATTAAGACGGATTGAAAATAGTAAAATTGTTTACTCTGCACCCAATCCCGCCAAGGGAAGCTCCTTACAATATGAGATTGATAGAGGTTCCGATGATATATCCCTTGCTGATATTACCCGGAAAGCAATAGAGTTTACCGATAACCCGAATGGTTTTTTTATGATGGTTGAGGGCGGAAAAATTGACTGGGCTTGCCATGATAACGATGCTGCTACGGCAATATACGAGGTGCTGGCATTTTCAGATGCAGTAAACGTTGCGCTGGCATTCTACCAAAAACATCCCGATGAAACCTTAATAGTTATTACCGCCGATCACGAAACGGGTGGAATGTCGTTGGGCAACAATAGCAACGGTTACGATAACCACCTAACACTTCTGAAAGGACAAAAACTATCGCAGGAAAAATTACACGGTGTGATTGATGGCTTAAAATTAACATCGCCCAAACCTTCGTTTGGCAAGGTGCTTTTAGCTATAGAGGCAGAAACAGGATTAACTGCAGACGGTGAATTTGCTTTAACCCCTGATGAGCTGGCGGAGTTTAAACATGCCTACGATTTGTATTTTGGTAACTCTAATTCAACTCGCCAAACCTATAGCGATACCGATATACTGGCTAAAGCTGTGCTATCGGTACTGAACAAAAAAGCCGGTATAGGATGGACAAGCTCCTCGCACACCGGATCGCCGGTACCCGTTTTTGCATTGGGTGCGGGGCAAGAGTTGTTTTCCCCTCTTTTGGACAATACCGACATTCCCAAAAATATTGTAAAGGCATCAGGTATAGGCAAATAATCCACTTATTTTAAAAAGGAGGGGAAACCCTCTTTTTTTGACTAATAACTTTTTTGAACATTTTTAAGGGCATTATCAATTGATAAAGTTCACATATCACCATGTGAAACACCTCGCCTTATGCTTGTCATTAAAAAAAAAGTAATAAATTTACCTTTTATTAACTTTAAATCGAATCAAAACAAGCTATGAAAACTAAACTCTTTTCAGTATCTATTTTGATAGTGTTACTACTTCACCAGGTAAGTGCTCAGGATGTTGAGAACTCAAAAAAAATTTCGTCAACGTATGATCGAAGCTCAATCACCCTTATGTACATGCAATTTCCGGATGAAGCCCATGTGTCCGATGTGCAGTCTAAGTTTGATAAATTATACTTTTCCGATAAATACTATAATAATAACTTGGGGCAAATTTCCTTTCAGGCCTCATTCGGCCGTAATGCTGTTGGGGTAAACCCGGCTGATGCCATAAAGCAGTACCTGAATGAAAAGCAGGTAGGCCGCCAAATTATCTCAAAATGGTTTGCCCGTCAAGCAGATGGCAGTATGTCTATGGATTTGATTTTTGACAGGGGCATGTTCAACGCTACCGACGCTGCATACATTAAAGCGCAATCAACCAAATTGGGAAATGCTGTTTTGCAGGACTACGGGAACAGGCTAATCGGCCGTAGTTACATCTTGGTACTCGACTATCAGGGTGTACAAACCATGAAAGAGGCAAAACTTGAAAAAATGAAAGGGTGGAAATCTAGCGTTACTGGCTATTTATTTAAGGTGAAATACGATGATGAAACTCAAAATGCCATTTACGACTGCTGGATTTACCCCGAAGACTCCCCTGCCACTAAGGCCGAAAAGAATAAGAAGTTTGATCAAATTCAGATACCGGTTGAGTTTGTAACCAAAGCAACCGTGCATGTTATGGCTTCGCAGCCATCAGGAACAACCCAGCTTGGCAGGCTGATGAAGCAAAAGTCTGAAGATGAGCTTTTGGCCGAGATGGTGCAAAAGGGCTACGACGAAAATTTATACTACCTAGAGAAAAACCACGAAGATTTTATGGTTAAAACCACCATTTACCAGGTGAATCCAATTCGGGTAAAAATTGGTAAAAAGGAGGGGCTAAAATGCGATAACAGGTACTTTGCTTACGAGTATGTTTACAGTGAAAAAACAAATACATCTAAACCAAAGTTCCGGGGTGTAATCAGGGCTACTTCCAAAATTTTTGATAACCGTCAGGTGGCCACGGTCGACATGGGAAAGTCAAAAT
>JBFXEO010000048.1:0-15642 GCA_050180015.1 Bacteroidales bacterium
TAACTATGACAAACGAATTTCCAAAAGGAGTAAAGTGCCGTAAAAAACTCTTTCAGAAAATTTCACCTAAGATAGACCTCTCAGAACTAACAGACCTGAAGAAATCATTAAATACTACAACCTGTAGGTTTATACCGTTTACAAAATTTCTATCTCCTTGTGTCTGGCAGCCTATTATCTAACATCCAATTTCCGTTTTCTAAAAAAATATGTAGCTTTGCCGTGCGAAAACAATCAAATTTTCAAATACTATGAGATTCTTTATTGACACAGCAAACTTAGATCAAATCCGGGAGGCAAACGACTTGGGGGTACTCGATGGCGTTACAACCAACCCATCGTTAATGGCCAAGGAAGCCATCAGGGGTGAGGCCAACATCAAAAAGCACTACGTGGATATCTGCAATATAGTTAAGGGCGATGTTAGCGCCGAGGTTATTGCAACCGACTTCGAAGGGATGATCCGCGAGGGTAAGGAATTGGCTGCTTTGCACCCGCAAATTGTTGTAAAGGTTCCCTGCACCAAGGACGGTATCAAGGCTATCAAATATTTTACAGACAATAAAATCCGCACCAACTGCACATTGGTATTCTCCGTTGGACAAGCATTGCTTGCAGCAAAAGCAGGCGCAACCTACGTCTCGCCATTCATTGGCCGTTTGGACGATGTATCAACCGATGGCGTTGAGCTAATCCGCCGGATTGTTGACGTTTACAACTACTACGAGTACGAAACCAAGGTACTTGCAGCATCAATCCGCCACACCATGCACATTATCCAATGCCTAGAGGCTGGTGCCGATGTAGCAACCTGCCCGTTGAGCGCAATTCTGGGTTTACTCAACCACCCGTTGACCGATATCGGCTTAGAGAAATTCCTGGAAGATTACAAGAAGGTAAATGGCTAATTAAATGTCCGATTGCCTTTACATAAAACTTTATCAACAAAACCCCAGCCCGCGCGAGATTGAGCGTGTGGTTGAGGTTTTACAAAACGGAGGTGTAATTATTTACCCCACCGATACGGTATATGGAATTGGATGTGACATATTCAACTCCAAAGCGGTAGAGCGCATCGTCAAAATAAAAGGGCTTAAACCCAAGGAAGCCCATTTTTCTTTCATTTGTTACGATTTAAGCCATATCGCAGATTTTGCAAAGGTTGACAACACAACCTTCAAGCTGATGAAAAAGAACCTGCCCGGTCCATTCACATTCATTTTGCCGGGATTAAACCGAGTTTCCGGCTACTTTATCAGCAAGCGCAAAACGGTGGGTATCCGTATTCCGAACAACTCCATTCCTCTGGAAATTGTAAACCAGCTTGGGAATCCTATTCTTACCACATCTTTAAAAGATGATGATGAGCTGATTGAATACACCACCGATCCTGAGCAGATTTACGAAAACTACAAACATCTTGTTGATGTAGTTATTGATGGCGGATACGGCAATAATGTTCCATCAACCGTGGTTGACTGTACGGGTTCCGAACCCGAAATTATCCGCGAAGGACTAGGAAAACTAATTGGATAACCCTCCGCTGGCTGTTGTTCGTTGATAGTAAAAAGTGAGGTGTAATCCGTGAATGGTTAAACGTTAAACGAAAAAAAAGAGGCTTGAAGGCAATTGTTAGAAATTAAATGACAGGAACCGAATAGTCACGCAGCCTACAGTCTATCAATCCAAACACCACGCACAATAACTAAACACTAAATTCCACGCCACTTGTCATCAACACTCTACACTCTACACTCAACCACACTGGCAATTCTTGCCGGAGGCAAGGCAACCCGATTGGGTGGAGTAAGCAAAGCGTTGATTAAAATTGACGGAGAAACAATAATATCGAGAATTCATAGAGCACTAAGCCCCCTATGTAACGAGGTAATAATTATCTCGAATCACCCTGAAACCAACTACGGCATCGCGGCAAAAGTTTACCCCGATATTATCCAGAACTGCGGTCCACTGGGAGGTATTCATTCCGCATTGCAGAACTCGACAAACAAAATGGTGCTGATCGTATCATCGGATATGCCATTTGTAAGCTCGGAGGTAGCGCAAAAACTTATGGACAAGCTTACCAAGAATCAACCTAAAACTGATATTGTAGTCCCAACAGTAGGCAAACTCAGGGAGCCATTGTTTGCCATTTACAGCAAAAAGCTAGCTAAAAAAATAGCATCAATACTGGCCGACAGGGACGGCCATCCTACTTCGGCTTTGCTTAACTCGTGCAACACCGAATATTTAGACATAGAGCCCACACCTAAAAATATTAAATCGTTTACCAACATCAACACTTTTAAGGATATAGAAGCATTCGGCTTAGCATTGTCGGGCCGGAAGTGACCCCGTAGAATTTGCAAAAACCAACCATCTGCATTTCGGGCAAATGTATCAACTGCACCGAATACGCTCTGCCCTGCCTGCGCTTCCCTTCGACAAGTCTAGGGAACAACCGTTAGGTACAGGGGCACGCCGGATAGTATTTTTACATTGAACTCGTATCCTTTTGGGCCTGCCAGGGTATTCTCTTTCAGTTTTTGCGGGATTAGGAGAGTCTTCCTTAATCAACATTAAACCGCAACAACCCACAGTCTGCTACTTACATTCAACCGTTTGCGTTAAATTTTGTTGTGCCACCGCTACGGAATTGTAATCTGATTTTAAAATTCGTTACCTTTGTTTGGCGAAAATGATACGATATTTACCTGTTAGTATAATTAATCCTTTAAAACTATGTCAAAAATTAAAGTTGCAATCAATGGCTTTGGCCGAATTGGACGAAATGTTTTTAAAATTGCATTGGAACGTCCAGAACTCGAAGTTGTTGGTATTAATGACCTTACCGACACCAAAACTTTAGCCCACCTGCTTAAGTATGACTCTACCCAGGGCCGTTATGAGGGTATAGTTGAATTCGATACTGAGAATCTCATAGTTAACGGCAAAAAATTTAGAGTTTATGCAGAAAAAGCACCTATCAATATTAAATGGAGCGTTACCCCCGATGTAGTTATTGAATCCACTGGTATTTTTACAAAACGTGAAAGCGAAAAAGGTGGTTACGGCGATCACATTAAAAACGGTGCCAAGAAAGTTATTCTTACTGTTCCCGCAAAGGACGAGATTGACCGCATGATTGTTCTCGGTGTTAACGATGGTGATCTAAAAGCAACCGATACCTGCGTTTCTAATGCCAGCTGCACCACCAACTGCTTAGCTCCAGTTGTTAAAGTTTTAAATGATAGCTTCGGAATTGAACGTGGATACATGACCACCATTCACTCCTACACCAACGATCAGCGTATCTTGGATGCACCGCACAGCGATTTGCGCCGTGCCCGCTCAGCAGCTGTTTCGCAAATTCCAACAACCACCGGAGCCGCTAAAGCGGTAGGTAAAGTTATTCCTGAGTTAAAGGGTAAGTTAGATGGCCTTGCTGTTCGCGTTCCAACCCCAACCGGCTCACTGGTTGACTTTGTTGCTATTTTGAAAAAGGAGACGACAAAGGATGAAATTAACGCTGCCATGAAAAAGGCCGCTGAGGGTTCAATGAAGGGTATCTTGGAATACACCGAAGATCCTATTGTGTCTGTTGATATTATCCACAACACCCACTCATCAATCTTTGATGCACAAAGCACAATGGTTAACGGCAACATGGTTAAGGTGCTATCGTGGTACGATAACGAGTGGGGCTACTCCTGCCGCGTGGTTGACTTAATCCACAAATTGTTCTAATGGGTTTCAAGCATAACCGAAAGGCTGCCCAAGGGCAGCCTTTTTCTTTTACCTGGTTGTTCTCCCGCCCATCCTTGTTAAAACGCTATCCACTGGTTCCCAGAGTTCAATTTTGTTCCCATCGGGGTCAAGGATATGGACAAACTTACCATAATCGTAAGTCTCTATAGTGTCAAGTATTGTAGCACCGTTCTTCTTTAGCAACCGAACAAGCCCTTCGATATTCTGAACCCGGTAGTTAAGCATAAACTCCTTTTTGGAGGGGGCAAAGTAATTGTTCCCCTTTTCGAACGGGCTCCAGCGAAGATAATTCTTCTCATTGGGTTCATTGGCATTTCTAAACTCGAAAACCGAGCCGTAATCGTCAATTGCCAGGCCCAAATTTTTCCCGTACCACTCTTTTGTTTGCCGCGGATTATCGGAAGTAAAAAATATTCCACCTACTCCGGTTACCCTTGGGGTTGTGTCTCCAATAAATTCAGGTTGATCTGGGATATTCCCCAAAGGTTTGTTATCGGTTGATTTGCAACGGGCAACAAAAACAGCGAGGATTAAGAGGATTGCTAGTTTCTTCATTTTGCTTATCGTGTTGATTGATATTTCTGAAAAGCTTATACAAGAACAATGTTCGGAGTTGCATCCTACCTGGCCCTATCCGCCTGATTTACCTCACAAATTGGTTGTTTCCCCTGTTAACGATTGGTTTTATGTACTTCAGAATACCATTTGAGGGAACCAAATCAACCCTAATTTAAAAGTCTTTCCAAGATCAAATTTTACTTGAATAAATTGCGAGCCAATTCTTTATCAACCAATATACCTATCGCTTCCGAGGCGGTTTCACCGCGAATGCAGAAGTCCCAAAATGTTTGTATTGGAACACTTTCTGACAGTCTAAATTTTATTGGCATCTAACTCCATAGAGCAAATATAAGAAACTTTCCGGGATGATATTTTGTAGCAAACCATTTATGATGCCACAAAGAAAATTCCGGGACAAGCCCGGAATGGCAAATTCGAACAAGAATTCTTTATAAGAGATTAAACTACTCGTAGCGCAACGCCTCAATCGGGTCTAAACGGGCAGCTTTAACGGCGGGGAAATACCCCGAAGCCAGTCCAACCAGCAATGATAACCCCAACCCACCGAGTATCCATCCCCAGGGAATCATAAACGGACTTTTGGTCATAACTGAAACTATGTTCCCGATAACGATTCCCAGTATAACCCCCAGCAAGCCGCCCAGCTGGCAAATGAGAATAGCCTCGAAAAGAAATTGCTGCTTTATTGTGGTTGACTTAGCGCCAATTGCCTTTCGTGTACCTATCTCGCGCGTACGCTCGGCAACTGCCACCAGCATTATATTCATTAACCCCACCGCGGCACCAACAAGCGTAATAATACCAATAATGGTTGCAGCAATGGAAACATACTTAAGATTATCGATCAACAGCTTGGCCAAACTGTCGCTGGTTTCGATGTTGAAATCGGACTCATCTGACGCATCTAAATTGCGGACAATACGGAACATTCCCTCGGCCTCGCTTATGGCGTAGTCCAGCAATTTAGGATCGCGGGGCTGAATACTTATGGAGTAATCCATATTGGGCCGGGAGAAGTACACGGCAACGTTTGTAAAAGGTATTATAACCGACCTATCTGGCCCCCCTCCAAAGCCAGAACCCTTAGACTTCATCACGCCAATTACACGGTACTTGCCACTTCCAACGCTTATTACCTTTTCTATCGGATCCTCGTTTTTGGGGAATAGCTTCCGGGCCACCTCGTCGCCAATAATGGCTACACTGCGGCCATCCTGCACTTCTGCTATCGAAAAATTACGCCCCCGGCCAATTTCAACGCCCCCCGTTTTGAGGTAATTTTCGTCAACACCCCGGACATTAATATTGGGGTTGGTTTTGTTGGACTTGTACTTAATGGTACTCGCCCCGGTTGCCCATATCGAAATCGAAACATCGGCAGGAAATACAAACACCCTTTTGAACTCATCGGCCTGCTGCAGACTTATAAATTGATGATTTTTGGTACGGTAACGGTTCCCGTTGATATTTACGCGCATTCCCCGACTCCCAATGGTAAATGTATTTGCGCCCATCATGGCAAACTCGTTGCTGATACTGCCCTTTATAGCATCAATGGCAGTTAAAATACCGACCAGTGCCATAATACCCAACGCAATAATCAGAATTGTGAGTATTGACCTGAGCTTGGCCGCTTGGATCGAGTTCATCGAAATCCTGAAATTTTCTTTTATTAGAGCAATATACATCATACAATAATCGTATTAAAAACGCCACAAATCCGATAAAGTAACAATTCTATACTTTGCCGTATCAACCATTTCTCAAAGTTAATTTAACTTATCAATCCTAAAGGTTTAAAAAAGCTAAAACATTACAGAATTAACGATTCATCATCCTAATTTAATAATTTAGAATCCTCAAAAAAGACCCAAGGTTTACACTAAATACTTGAATTGGATATGACAACCGAAAAAAGGATTAATGCCCTTGTCAAATTAGGTAAAAGAATGCTTGCCGAGCCTTCCCCCGGGTATAATTCGAAGCTTTCCAATGCCATTAACGGTGCACATATATACAACCCCTGGTTTGTACCCCAGAATGTGGAGCTCGCTATTGCATCAATAGCGAACCAATGGTTAAACCGGGAAATACTCGAAAGCTGGATTGCTCGTTACCCATACAAAAAAACAGCTAGCGCAAATTCCAAGAATGTTGGGGTAATAATGGCAGGGAACATCCCGCTGGTGGGGTTTCACGATTTTATGTGCGTGCTGCTAAGTGGGCATCGGTTTATGGGGAAAGCCTCATCGAAGGATGGCGGATTAATGCTTACGATTGCAAACATGCTGGTAGAAGTTGAGCCCGAGCTTGCGGATCAAATAGTAATTTCCGATGAAAATTTAAAAGGATTTGATGCTGTAATTGCCACCGGAAGCGATAATACTTCGCGCTATTTTGAATACTACTTCAGGAATTGTCCGACCATACTCCGTAGTCACCGTAACAGCATAGCCGTGCTAACGGGGCACGAAACAAAGACCGATTTTGAGAACCTCGGCAACGATATTTTCACCTACTTCGGGCTGGGTTGCCGAAATATCTCCAAACTCCTTGTACCGGAAAACTATGGGTTTAAACCGCTGCTAGACAGTTTTTCGGACTGGAAGAACCTGATTAACCATAACAAGTATGCCAACAACTACGAGTACCGACGGGCCATTTTTTCAATGAATCAAATACCACATTTTGATACAGGTTTTGTTCTGGTAACGCCATCGGAACAAATAGATTCTCCTGTTGGTACGCTCTTCTACCAGGAATACAAAAATTTAAGCGACGTTGGGGAGTATATCAACATCAATGCAAATAAAATTCAGTGTGTTGTGGGTAACAGTAAGGTTCACCCCAAGGCCATCCCGTTTGGTACAACCCAAACACCTGCCATAGACGATTATGCCGATGGGATTGACACAGTAAACTTTTTGCTGAACCTTTAATGGTTGAAATGGACGAATAGGGTCCGTTTTCGCCCTTAATTATGAATACGGATATCTGTGATCCCTCAAAATTCAATATTGTTCGGTAACTGAACCTATCCAGCATCAGCATCTATCCACAAAATACTGCTGCACCAATATAAAAAAATTACCACGAGAATCTTAGAAAACAAAGTTTTCATTGTTCCGGCATGGGAAAAGAAATTGAAAAACCATTTCCCTTCAGGGCGGTAAGGTAGTTGTCACCGACACCAACCAGAAAAGGCTCATGGACAATTCTTCCCCTGTTGGAGAGGTTCACAGGTTCAGAATCAACATTAAGCTAACCCATGACAAGCAGACAATTTACCGGTATCACTATTGTATAATATTACAAACTCTTACTACTTTTGTAATAAATACATCAATGCCGTTTAACTGAACAATGTTACTAACGCTACCTGACCGTTTCCCCCGGATTTCGCGTACACTGAGTCTGTAGCAACTGTGGTTCCCTTAACCAAACGGTGCTGATAAATATTATGGTAAGTATATGGTATATAAGTTTAGACTGATTTCGGCGGATGATAGGGCATTCCTTCGCGATTTCGAAATCGATGAAAATCAGACGTTCCTATCCTTCCACAATATTATCAGGGAGAATCTGGGCTTCGACCCTGCCCAGCTCACCTCATTCTTCCTTGCCGATGAGCACTGGAATAAAGGCATGGAGTTGACCCTGATAGATATGCACAACGATGGTGAACTTGCAGCCATCCCCATGGAGTCCGTTAAAATAAATGAGCTGCTAAAAAAACGCAGGGAACGGTTACTTTACATTTACGATATTTTTACTGATCAAACCCTTTTCATTGAACTTCTGGATATTTTAGAGCCATCCAAAAATGTAAAATATCCGGTTTGTACCGCATCGGTAGGCGAACCGCCCGTTCAATTTGCCAATAATTCCGTTGAAATTTCTGAAGATAACCTTTCGGAAGGAAACGAAATTGATGACATTTTCGGGGAGTTCAACCCCGATGAGTTTGGTGCGGAAGAGCCTGACGGTAGCGATAACTAATTGGTACAGATGCAAGATGCCAGATACCAGCCGTTAGGCAAAGAAATGCTGTTCGGCCAGCTATCATCCTGAACGGAGTATTTTGCGTTATGATTACCCAATTTAACAGTAAACCACATTTAAAATCTTCACTTTACCTTTTCTTCGAACGTAGGAAACCGTTTCTGTTTTCAGGTTCCGGAACTTTGTCCGGAATAGCAAACTACCGCTTGTTTCTAAAGATCAACTCCTGAAATACAATGCCTAACAATTACCTTATAGTCTTACTGGGGCCTACGGGGGTCGGAAAAACCGATCTAAGCATTTCGCTTTCCAATACTTTTAATGCTCCCATCCTATCGTCGGACTCAAGGCAATTTTTTCGGGAGATGAAGGTTGGAACAGCAGTACCCAGCGATGAGCAGCTACGCCTGGCCCACCATTTTTTTATAGGGCACAAGTCTGTTACCGAGCGTTACAGCTGCGGGATGTACGAAATAGATGCACTAAATTTGCTGGGCCAAATATTCAGCGCTGAGCCCACCGCTTTACTTGTAGGCGGTTCGGGTCTTTACATCGATGCAGTATGTCAGGGTATTGACGATTTCCCTGCGCCCGACACCGAATTACGTCAAACATTGCTCCAGCAGCTCAAGGAGGACGGGGTTGAAGGCCTACGGGCACAACTTAAAATTCTCGACCCCGAGTATTACAGAAGCGTTGACCTAAAGAACTCCCAAAGAGTGCTGAAGGCCGTGGAAGTATGCCTGCAAACCGGTAAGACCTATACCTCGTTCCTCACCAACCCAAATAAGCAAAGACCCTTTCAAATTATAAAAATTGGGGTAACCCGCCAGCGCGATGAACTTTACGCTCGTATCAACCAACGGGTTGATGAAATGATGCAGCATAACTTACTCGATGAGGTCAAGGGCCTATACCCCCTTAAACACCTAAATGCTCTGAATACAGTAGGCTACCGCGAACTATTTGATTATATCGACGGCAAGTATAGCCTAGATGAAGCGGTTGAACTGATAAAGCGGAATACCCGTCGGTACGCAAAACGGCAGCTGACCTGGTGGGCCCGCGATACACAAATTACCTGGTTCCATCCCAGCCAGAAAGATGAAATCATAAAATTTCTGCGCAATAAGCTAGAGATTGCCCATTAACTGACATCCAAAACGTAAGTTCGATGTAAAATATCATCCCCAATTGCACCCTAAACCTTGCAGAAAGCGGTACCGAACTTTTCGGAATGTGCAAGGGTTGCCTTAACGAAACAACATGGATATATATTTGGGCTGAGTAGGTAGTTTTTTCGCACACCAGAGGTACACCACCCAGAATGATGGTGTCATATATTACCAAAAAACATCGAGAAAACTGGCATTAGCAGACCAACTATCGCTACATATCTTACCGGAAGTTCCGTACCCAATTAGCAAATCATTACGGGAAAGAAGCCCGTAACAATCAAAATCCGCTCAACGGTAAAAATAGCGTGGGTAGTAACAACAGAAAGCCGACAGCAATTAAGATCACCATCAACGGCAGAAACCAGCGGAACCACTTATTGTAGGGAATTTTTGCAATGCTTAAAACGCCCACCATTACCCCCGACGTGGGTGTTATGAGATTTGTAAACCCGCCACCCAGCTGGTAAACGGTAACAGTAGTCTGGCGGCTTATGCCAATTAAATCGGAAAACTGTGACATCAAGGGGATTGTTAGTGCAGCCTTCGCCGAACCCGATGCTATTACCAGGTTAAGCAGGTTATAGAACACGTACATAATGGCCACCGATGTAACCCTTCCGTAGCCCTGCATGGCCCCGGCGGAGTAATTCAGCAGCGAGTCGATAATTTTGCCCTGCTCAAGGACCACCACAATTCCGCTGGCCAAACCAACAACCAGCGCTGCCGACATAATATCCTTTGCCCCCTCAATGAAAAGCCTTGCCACTTGGTTTGCCTTTTTTCCGAAGGCAATACCCGCCATTATCCCCATAACAAGGAAAAGTGTAGCAATTTCCCTGATATACCAGCCGTAGCCCATTACCCCAACAATTAGGAACAGGATGGTAAACATCAGTATATTTACTATGAATAGCTGAACGGAATGGCGCATGGACAATAACCCGCTAATAATCCAGGCCCCTGTTGCCACCGGTATAACGGGTGCAGAGATAACGCCCTGCCCAACCACCAAATGGCTTACCGGGTAGTAGTACGAGAAAATGACAAATACAATGGTCAAACCCACAAAAACAGCCCAGGCCCCTTTGCCTGCTTTGGTTTTTACACCGCCCTCCTCGCTGACAGCCTTTTTACGCCAGTACTCGTCCATCTCATATACAGGCGATAACTTAGGATCCCGCTTAATTTTATGCGCATACCAAAGCACATACCCAATACCAACCGTATTTATAACCAGCCAAATTACAAAGCGGTACTCAATTCCAGAGAATAGAGGTATGCCCGATAGCCCCTGAGCTATCCCTATAGTAAACGGGTTCAGCAGGGCACTGGCAAAACCAAGCCCAGCACCCAGAAAACACAAGCTAACGCCAACAATGGAATCGTAGCCCATGCTAATGGCAAGCGGGACAAATATCACCACAAAGGCAATGGTTTCCTCGCTCATCCCAATCACCGCCCCAAAAAAGCTGAAGCAAATCATAATAAGCGTTATAACCAAGTTATTGACCCCAATTGCCCTGAGTGGTTTGAAATTCTCCAGCCGTTTTGTGAAATTGAGGAAGGAAACAATGGCCACATCAAGTGCTTTACTCTCGTTGAGCAGCCAGAACGCCCCACCAATCATAAGAATATAAAAAATGATGTCGTAGGTACGCTTCATCCCCTGAAAAACGGAGGTGAATACCTGCCATGTTTGCGGGCTACTATCGACCCTATGGTACGACCCCGGAACAATTACATCACGGTCAATACCGTTAATACTCTTAACCTCACGGGCAAACTCGCCCCCCGGCACAAACCAGGTTAACACTGCCGCAAATACTATCAGCGAGAAAATAATAACATACGTATGCGGAAATTCACGTTTCTTCTTTTGCTGCTCCATATCTAAAAAAATGAGTAGGCTAAAATAGTATTTTTGATTTACATCTTATCAAATTAGTACATCCGTAATTAATCATAATCCTGCAATATCAGCAATAACAAGCCTGTCTAATATCCTCTCACCAAAATACCGGCCATTGAGCCTGTAGGCGAATTCGTTCAACTACAGCTGTAAATACTTACCCTCTATCCTATGATAATTCCCCAAAGGTTTCTCTTGGCATTGCTAACAGTAACGTGTACCCATCAAAGGGTTTCCTTGGTGGTATTTTTGTCCGGTTTTTTGCTCTGCAAATTTCTATTAGGCCTGAAATATCAGTACAGGAGGTACTCCCACAATACGCTTACCGTCGGGGGAATCATTGATTACTTCATCCATTTTTACCTTGGCATGGCTCTATAACACTTTGGCCTTGAAATACCCTCAGTGATTCGACCTTCCCCTGTCTCAATACCTTCCAATGGGGTGGCCCAACCGCTATTGCAACGTTTGATTTGCCTGCCGCTCCACGGTCTCTTATTCCGTCGCCTTTCCCAACCCCTGATGATTCAACTGTAAAATAGCCTTCATCCTTTTCAATCATGCCCTTCAGGGTATGGGTATGGCGAGCATTCCTCTTGCCCGTGGTTTCTAAGTTTATGTACCGTTGTCCAGACAGGTTCATGGCGTTTCAACCCGAACTG
This sequence comes from Bacteroidales bacterium, assembly GCA_050180015.1. Lineage (GTDB taxonomy): Bacteria > Bacteroidota > Bacteroidia > Bacteroidales > Tenuifilaceae > JBFXEO01. The sequence goes on from JBFXEO010000048.1 coordinate 12,105, forward strand.
TTTCTGAATCTCCTTACTTGAGAAACCTTTCTTAGTGATGCCTAGCTGGAACATGGCCTTGTACCAAACCAGAAATGGTAAATTAGAACCTTGCCTAATGGCTCCAGCTAGCAACGATGTCCTACTTCTGCATGGTTTACACTCATAACCCCAACGACTTTTTGTTCAGAAATATTCAGTGCACCCACACTGGCTACAAACAATACCTATTCTGTCCCTCTCCTGTTTAAAGTGCTGGCGACAGCACCTCTTTGCCACCAAAATGCACAGTAAAATTGCATAGGTCCATATTCAAAAATATAAGGATTTTACGGATATTAAAAAGTATTTTTAATAGTTAACCGTTTAGCCAGATAACATTTACTGTGTGCTGAGTTTGGCAAAATTTAATACCGTTTCCCCAACCAAACTTCACCGAATTAACCCTTACCGTAAACCCTGTTTAAACTTTTTAACACTTATTTAGAAACATTTTATGTTGTTTTTATATTTATATATGTACATATACATTTTTAATATATTTTTGTACTCCGGAAAACAACTTAAAACATAAATATCATGGAATTCGAAGTAACGTTTCAAGGAAAGAAACAGGTTATTGCTCATATTGGAGAGCATAATATTTTAACCGATCAACCTGTTTTTGGTGGAGGCGACAACCAAGGCCCTGCACCGTTTTCACTCTTTTTAGCGTCAATAGGAACCTGCGCAGGCATTTACGTAAAATCGTTCTGCGATCAGCGCGGAATTCCCTCGGCGGGAATTAAAATTGTACAGAAACACGATTTTAATCCTATTACTCACATGGTGGACAACTTGCAGCTGGAAATCCAACTGCCTGCAGATTTTCCCGAAAAATACAAAGATGCTGTTATTAAGGCGGCAGACCAGTGCGCAGTAAAAAAACATCTGCATACACCGCCCCGTATGAGCGTGGTTACCAAAACGGTATAAAAGAAAAAGGCGGTATGTTTACCGCCTTTTTTACCATACGCTGAAAAACACAGAGCTTGGGGTTTATTTGCTAATGCTCATTTCATTTATAATATTTTTTGCCCCGGCAAATTTATCAATCACAAAGAGTACATAGCGAATATCGACAACAATAGTACGCTGCATTTGAGGTTCAAACATAAAATCGCACGCCATGGCCTCTGCATTGCCATCGAAGGCAATTCCAATAAGTTTACCATCGCTATTCATTACCGGGCTACCGGAATTTCCTCCCGTAATATCGTTATCGGTAAGGAAGCACACAGGCATTTCCCCGTCAACGCCGTACTGGCCAAAATCCTTGCTGCGCCATAGCTCCCTCAACTTAGGGTCAACGCTAAAAATATCACTGTTGGGATTTTCCTTCTCCATAACCCCATCCAAATAAGTAAATGGCTTATAGTAAACCCCATCGGCAGGCTTATATCCAATCACCTTCCCGTAAGTAAGCCTCATGGTAGAGTTTGCATCGGGGTAAAAATGTTTCCCGGGGTTCATTTCCATCAATCCCTTGGTGTACATCTGCATAGCTTTCTGGTAGTCGAGTTTTGCATTGTACATCTGTGGGTAAATTGAGTCCCAAATGGCATTATAGTTATGGTATAGGATGAATATGGGATCGTTTAGAAGGGAATCGGAAACGGGATGTTTGAGGAGCAATTCAAGGTTTTGGGGAGATGTAAAGTAGGAGTGTTCGTAGAACCGTTGAATGTAGTAGGGGTAAACCTGATTTATTTCGGGCACTTGCTTTACTGCACCTAACAGTCCAATATTCGGGCAATCACCCAGGCTTTGGATAAGGTTACCAAAAGCAACGGTGTATAACCCCATATCGGTGTTATAGTAGTACTTATCAAAAATATCCGGAATACGCTTTTTCAAAAGCCTGCTCTCTGCCCTAATTCTATCTTTTTTCCAGAATTTTAAAGGACTGTAGGGCTTACCCTGCTCAAATACTGCATTTATAAAATCGGATGAAACGTTGATATTTTTATAAACATCGACAGGGTAAAATGACAGTGCCGACAGTGAGCCTTCCAGCGCCTCCCACTTGTTTTGAACCGATTGATCGAAATACCCTTTAATTACCGGAAGCGATGATAGGTAGCGGCTACGCATGGACGGATTCTGGTTAACCCAAACCTTAAGGCTATCCTCCCTTGCAGCAAGCCGTTCCACCACGTTAAACCTGAACATCGACTCTGCCTGCCAGGTATCCTTCTGGTAGAAATTCACCAGGTAATCGTGCTTATCGGTATAATCAACCTTAATTTTGGAATCGTTGGCCTGAGCGTTTTTTATGATCTCTATAAATGGGCCCCAAACCTCACGCTTCCAGGGAGCTACTACATCACGTGCATTCAACGCTTCATACGATGTGGCATACCGGTATGTAGTGCCGGGATAGCCAATAATCATGGCAAAATCGCCTTCGCGAACCCCTTTAACATCAATCTTAAGGAAACTTTTAGGTTTATACGGGATATTCCTGGTGCTGTACTCTGCCGGTTTGCCATCGGGTGAGGTATATATTCTGAATATGCAAAAATCGCCAGTATGGCGGGGCCAATGCCAGTTGTCCACATCGCCACCAAAGTTACCAATTGAGGTTGGTGGCACGCCTACCAGCCTAACATCCAAAAAGCGCTCATAGGTGAACATGTAAAAGGAGTTGTAGCTGAAAAACGGTTTTACCAGAACATGCTTTCCTGTTTTTTCTGAAGTTTCGGTTTCAAGGTTTTGCATGGCCAACCGCAGCTGCTCAAAGTAATCCTTATTGGACGAGCCGGGAGTAACCGCCGATAGAATTTTGCCGGTTACATCTTCAACTCCCTCAAGAATTAGTGCTGTTTTTCCCTCCGCGGGTAATTCCTCGGTTAAATTGCCGGCCCAGTAGCCGTTTTTCAGCAGGTTGTTTTCGGGAGTGCTATGTGCCTGAACTGCCTCTAGGCCACAGTGATGGTTTGTAAGGAATAATCCCTGGGCTGAAACCAGCTCGCCGGTACAGCTGCCGTCGTCGAATTGAACCACAGCATCTTTTAAACTGGAATGGTTAATACTATATATATCCTCGGCTGAAAGTTTCAGCCCCAGGGTTTGCATGGTGGAGATGTTCTGGTTAACCAGGCTTATCAACCACATCCCTTCATCGGCAACAGAAATTTTCCAGCTGATGAGTAAAAGGAAAACTATTGTCCTTTTGGCAAAAGATTTAATCATCGGGTATCAGTTTAAAAGAAAGAATGGAAATCAAAAGTAGCTTTAAATGTTAAATAAATAGGCTTAAATCAAAGGTTATGAACATTTACCTTTAAATTTTACGGCAAAAACGAAAAGCAAAATTAACACCAAACTTAACGAAACGGCCAGCTGAGTATGAGATTTTTGCATAATTCCCGATATTTGCCTTGATAGCATAGCTTCATCAACAAAGGCCGAATTGGGCAAATCACGCCAATGCCATTTACCGACAATTGTTCCATTGTACAGTAATAGCAAGCCGGGATTCGACCGGATAATAGTTTTAAGGGTTACCTCGTCGGCA
>JBFXEO010000049.1:0-15612 GCA_050180015.1 Bacteroidales bacterium
TCGACTACTTTTTCCGCGAGGCAAAGTTGCCGCAAGAGGTAATAAGCCATACCGGGTATAAAAAATCCCGGCGGATTGGCATCGCCCCTTTTGCCAAGCATCCGGGGAAAATTTACCCTACAGAATTGATGGAGAAGGTTGTTGAAAAACTTTCCTCCAGCAAATCAAATAAAATCATACTTATTGGTGGCGGAGGAACAGAAAAAGAGCTGCTGGATAAATGGGCCAAAACATTTTCAAATACAATCTCCATTGCCCGTAAGTTTAGCATTTTGGATGAACTAAAAATAATATCAAACCTGGACGTTCTGATTTGCATGGATTCTGCCAATATGCACTTTGCCTCACTTGTAAACACTCCGGTTGTTAGTGTTTGGGGTGCAACACATCCCTTTGCCGGATTCTACGGGTGGAAGCAAAATCCCGAAAATGCCGTTCAAATTGATTTGTACTGCCGGCCGTGCTCAATTTATGGCAATAAACCCTGTTTTAGGAAAGACTACGCCTGCCTGAATAGAATTTCATCCGAAATGGTAATCGATAAAGTAAACTCCATTATTTAACAGTACGGCGGGGTTCACTTTTTGCCCAATAGCCATTCTGTTAGGAATCGACATTGAATATCTACAACGGGGTTACACATCTTTTACCCCCTGAACGTTTTGGCCGGTTTTGGGTATGCTTACAGCGTTGTTAGGATACACCGGGTTTCTTTACCTAATAAACAACATCAAATAACGAGTAGCAGGGCTCAATGGCAATTACACTATATTATGTTTATGTTGGTGCAGATTAATTCCTAATTTTGCCCCCAAATAAAAATTCAGCTCACCATGACATACGTAACAAAAGAAAAACTTTTCAGCAAGGAGTGGTTTAAGGCTTATACGCTTATCACCGTGGGTTCTTTTATTCTCGCCGCTGGTTTTGTACTGTTTGTTGACCCCCACCGGATAGCTCCGGGAGGTGTTTACGGTATCGGCATTATTGTACACTACCTCACCAAAGGCTTATTTTCATGGGCTCCTGAGGGTTTTCCGATTGGTATTACTGGTTTAGTACTAAACATTCCGCTCACAATTATTGGGATAAAAATACTCGGTCCCCGGTTCGGTGTCAAAACTGTTATAGGCTTTGTCCTATCCTCTGTATTTATAGATGTCCAACATCTTATTTTTGGATATACCCCCCTGGTTGATGATATGTTGCTCTCGTCAATTTTTGGAGGGGTACTTATTGGCTTTGGGTTGGGTTTAATTTTTAAATCAAAGGCTACCAGCGGCGGTTCCGATATTATTGCCATGATAATTGCAAAATATACCCGGTTACCGCTAGGGCAGCTGATGATTTATGTCGATTCCGCCATCGTTTTACTGGCCCTCGTTGCTTTTCAGGACTGGAAAATCCCGCTTTACTCCTGGGTTGTTATTTATGTTACCGGTAGGGTTATTGATATGACCATTCAGGGTGTTAGCTATGACAAGGCCCTGTTTATTATAACTGACAAATACGAAGCTGTCCGCGAAAAAATCATTGTTGACATCGAACGTGGAGGAACTCTTATTAACGTGAAAGGGATGTACAGCGGGCAGGAAAAGAAGATGATTTTTACCAATGTTTCCCGGCGTGAAGTTCACATCCTCAAGGATTACATCCACAGCATTGATCCCAGCGCGTTTATTACGGTAATTGATGCCAGCGAAATACTTGGGAATGGATTTAAACCGATAGGAGAATCATTCTGATTCTGCTTAATTTTTAATTGTTAGCCGAATCCTACAACATCGTTTTGTTCCACTAATACAATTGGTATATTTTTGTACGGTTTATTACCCTTAACAATGGAAACAGGTTTAGTCCTTAAAACAACTGGTAGCCACTATTCGGTTAAACTTTCCAACGAAAGAGTAATCGATTGTGGCATTAAAGGAAAACTTCGGCTTAAGGGTGTAAAAACAACAAACCCCGTTACCGTGGGCGATATTGTTTCTGTAGAAATTCAAGATTCTAAAACCGGAGTAATAGTTGCCGTTAACGAAAGGAAAAATTACATTATCAGAAAATCCACCAACCTATCCCGGGAATCTCATATTATTGCAGCAAATATAGATCAGGCAATCCTTATCGTTACCATTAAATTTCCCGAAACTCAGCTGGGCTTTATAGATAGGTATCTTGTAACCGCAGAGGCCTACGGTATTCCGGTTGTATTGGTATTCAACAAAGTAGATTTACTGGACAACTCGACCGCCGAAACTCTTCGTCAATATATTTCTATATACGAGCCAATAGGATATAAATGCCTAACCGTTTCCGCACAAACAGGTTTTAACATCAATTTATTCAAAAACTTGGTCCAAAATAAAATAAGCCTAATATCTGGAAATTCTGGCGTTGGAAAGTCTTCGCTGATTAACCGGATTGAGCCAACGCTAAAACTGAAGGTAAACAACATCTCTTCGGCACATTTAACGGGTAAACATACTACAACCTTTAGCGAAATGTTTGGGTTAAATTTTGGCGGATATATAATTGATACTCCTGGAATTAAGGGGTTTGGCTTAATTGATATTGAGAGGGAAGAGCTGTACCATTTTTTCCCTGAAATATTTAAACTCTCTTCATCCTGTAAATACTATAACTGCACACACATCCACGAGCCGGACTGTGCTGTTCTGGATGCCGTAAAAAGAGGTGCCATCAGCCCATCAAGGTATTTAAACTACCTAAGCATTTACAACGATGAGAATGAAAAGTACCGGTAATTTTTTAACGCTAAAAAACTCAAAAACAATGAAATCACATGAAATTGACTACAAAATAGTTGGAGAATCCATTCAGCTGGTTGAAGTTGAACTCGATCCTTCCGAAACGGTAATTGCCGAAGCGGGGGCAATGGTTTACATGGAGGATGGAATTTCGTTTGAAGCAAAGCTGGGCGACGGGTCAGAGCCAAATTCGGGCTTTTTTGGTAAACTTTTCTCGGCAGGAGCAAGAGTTTTAACGGGCGAATCGATATTTATGACCCATTTTACCAACAGAGGTTACGGGAAGCGAAAGGTTTCGTTCTCTGCACCATATCCCGGAACAGTTGTTCCTATCAACTTAAGCCAGCTGGGAGGAACGCTTATTGTTCAAAAAGACGGATTCCTTTGCGCAGCCTTAGGCACAAAGGTTTCGCTACAGTTTAATCGCAAGTTGGGGTCCGGCCTGGTTGGTGGTGAAGGATTCATCCTGCAACGGTTAGAAGGCGATGGAATGGCATTTGTACACGCTGGCGGTACTGTTATAGAACGGCGGTTAAACAACGAAACGCTCAGAATTGATACTGGGTGCATAGTTGCATTCGAACCCTCCATAGATTTCGATGTAGAATCGTCCGGTAGCCTAAAAAGCATGATTTTTGGCGGAGAAGGATTATTCCTTGCAACGCTAAAGGGCAATGGAAGGGTTTGGTTACAGTCCATGCCTATCCGTAAACTTATACAGGCACTTTCGCCCTATGGAAAAAATACAGGCAAGGAAAGAAGTTCTATTCTGGGTAATTTCTTGGAGGATTAATGCAGTGCAAAAAGGGGGCACCATATCTATAGAAGATTTTTTTCATAACCGGGACAATTGCCCGGTTATAGATGTTCGCTCCCCGTCTGAATTCGCAACGGGGCACATTCCCAATGCCTACAATATTCCCCTGTTCAGCGATGAGGAACGGGCAATTGTTGGCACCAAGTATGTTCAGGATGGTCTGTATAATGCAGTTATTGAGGGTCTTCGTGCTGTTGGCCCAAAACTTTCAAAATTTGTAGAAACACTTAAAAGCATTACCAGCAAGCAAGATGTTATTGTTTACTGCTGGCGGGGTGGAATGCGCAGCCAAAGTATGGCCTGGCTATTCAACCTGGCCAATTTCAACGCTTTTGCCCTCGACGGCGGGTATAAAAAGTACAGAAAGTTTGCCCAAAGTTATTTCGAAAATCCATATAAACTAATTGTTCTGGGAGGAATGACCGGCAGCGGAAAAACGGAGCTGCTTAAGCATTTAAAAAATAAGGGGGAGCAGGTTATTGATCTCGAGAATTTGGCCAACCATAAAGGTTCCGCATTTGGCTGGATTGGTCAACAAAAACAACCCAGCACGGAGCATTTTGAAAACCTTCTTTTTGAGGCACTGCTGAAAATAGACCCCAAAATTCCGACCTGGATTGAAGACGAAAGCAAAAGCATTGGATCTGTTTTTATTCCCCGGCAATTTTTTATACGGATGAGCCTCTGCCCCACAATCTCAGTAGAGGTCCCCGCTGAAATACGGATTCGCCGGTTAGTTTCAGATTATACCCAATGTAATCCTAACGATCTTATACTATCCATTGACAAAATATCCAAAAGGCTTGGCGGCGAAAATACCCGGCGATGTACTGATTTTATTAATTCTGGCCATTTTGAGGAAGCCGTTGCAATATCATTGGCATACTACGATAAAGCTTACCGCCATGGACTGATAAACAAAACCAATCCTCCTATTGCTGTAACGCTAACGGATGACATTGAGATGAACATCGGACAACTTCTCCATCAGAAAGAAATTTTAGAATAATTTTACTGCTGATTTATAGTTCCCGGATTAACGCACAGTACGGGTATTTTCGAGTTGTTGGCTATAATATACTGCTCCTCTGCCCCAAAAACATAATCGGTAAAATCAAGGTTTGGGGTGGTCATTATTAGTATTAAGTCTGCCTCAATATCCACAGCAAGGTTTATAATCTCTTCCTGAAAACTCTTACCCTTTGTTGCATTATGGATTTCCGTTTCGATGTTATAGTTTTCCATGTGCTTTTTTGCAAAAGCAAGGTTATAGTTAATTTTCTTTTGAACACCCGAATCGAACGCATTGGGGATAATGATATGTACTTTTGTTCCGTACTGAATTGATACCTTCATTGCCCATTGAATCTTTTCTTTCTCCTCGTCACGGAAATCTACAGACATCACCATGTGTTCAAGTATTTTTTTTGGGGGGGGCTCATCTTGAACTACAAAAAACGGAACCTCAGAGCCAGCAATAACTTTTAGTGCCCGGCTTCCGGTTAACTTCTGCACACCTTTAATGCCATGGGTTCCCATAACAACCATGTTTGCCTTTATTTCGCCGGCATACTCACTTATTGAGTCAAAAAGATTTCCTTCCAAAAAGGTTGTCTTTACATCAATATTGTAAATCTGACGGATTCTTTGCTTATCGGCCCTGAATTTTTCCTGCACTTCGGTTTCTGAAAGTTTGTTTTTTGAGAATATCCCTCCTGCCTGTACAACATGAACTAATTCTACCTCGCTATTGCTTTCTGCCATAGCATAAAATTTAACAGCATATTTTAGCGCATTTTCTGCTACCGGGGTAAAATCCCAGGGAACTATGTATTTAACTGGTTTTGTTTCCATAATGATCCTTTTTCAGTTTGTATGGAAAATTTTCATATAAAGTTAGAAAAGTTTATCAATAAACAGATATTTCAACCACGTCTTTTTTAAATATAGGGTATTCCGACTTTAACGGTGGGGTTAATTTTCCCGCTTCATTAAATTCTGCGATAACTTTTCCAAAATAACCTTTCGCTCTTTGGCTTCCGATATGCTGTCTAACCATTCCATTGCCTGAGAAAAATACTGCTCGATAAGATTTTCAACTTTGCTTTTTGCATTTACATCTTCGTAGTAGCCTTTTACCGCTGAAATTTTTTTGTCTTTTTCTGTAGATTTATCAGATAAAACCTTTTGAAATTCCAAAACATCGTTATTGTCAAGCCCTTCTATGGCTTCAACGGTTAAAATGGTTTTTTTGCCGGCAACAATATCGCCACCTATCGTTTTGCCAAAAATTTCAGAATTTCCGTAGGTATCCAAAAAGTCGTCTTGTAGCTGAAATGCTAAACCCAGGCAGCGTCCAAATTCGCCAATTCTATCAATATTTTCATCTGAAGCACCGCCGATTACAGCCCCAATTTGTAGTGCACCCTTTAGGAGTATTGCCGTTTTAAGCTCTATCATTTGTAAATACTCATCGCGGGTTATGGCTCCCCGCTTTTCAAAATCCATGTCATACTGCTGCCCCTCGCAAATTCCCAGGGCAAATGAATTGAATATGTTTAATACACGGGGAAGATGCTTATAATTTACCCGCGACAGCAGTTGATAGGCAATAATGGTCATTGCATCTCCAGATAGTATGGCAACATTATCGTTCCACTGCTTGTGAATGGTTTCTTTTCCGCGCCGTAGTTCGGCGTTATCCATTATATCGTCGTGAATTAAAGTAAAATTGTGAAAAATTTCAACAGCAATTGCCGGTTTAATGGCTTCGTCAATATTATCGGAAAAAACGTTACAGCCCGCTAGCGTTAAAATAGGCCGTATTCTTTTCCCGCCAATATTAAGTATATATGCAATTGGATCATAAAGATTTTGGGGTTCTTTATTTAAGTTAATGGTTAAAAATGATTTGTTTACAATATCGTTAAGATGCCGAACCGAATACATAGCCGTCTAATGTTGTTTTTCAATTTCATCATCGTTCTCAAAACCTGTAGCCAGCTCAAGTGCCGGTTCTTCTTCGGGTTCCAGCTTCTCTGCCCTGTCAAATGTCAATAAAATTGATGGAAGAATAAATAGGTTGGCAAGTACGGCAAAAAATAGCGTTATGGCAACCAGCATCCCTAACGACTGCGTTCCGCCAAACTTTGATGCTGTAAATATTCCAAATCCGAAAAACAGAACGATGGATGTATAAATCATGCTAATCCCGGTTTCCCGAATCGCATAGATTACTGATTCCTTTGTGTTGTAATTGGTTCTCCGTAATTCCTGCCGGTATTTCGACAGAAAATGTATGGAGTTATCCACCGCTATTCCGAATGCAATGCTAAAAACAATAACGGTACTTGGCTTAAGGTTTATTCCTAAAAATCCCATGGTAGCCGCAGTAAGTATTAAGGGGATAGAATTGACGAAAACTACAAAAATCACCATTTTTGCCTTACGGAATAACCATGCAATGGTAAACGAAATTATAACTATTGCCAGCAATAAGCTTGTTGTCAGGCTGTGTATTAAGTATTCTGTTCCTTTGGTGTGGATAACACAGGTTCCTATCAGTATAACCTTTGAGGATTGCTCGTGAAAAACAGAATCTATGTCATTTTGAATGTTGCCCAACAGTTTCTTCATCTTGATTGAACCAACGTCAGCAACATTATACGCAATGCGTACATTCTGACCCGTAGAATCGACAAGTTTAGTATAAAAATCGCTTGTTCCTATATTCTTGGGTAAATAAGACAAAATAAAGGCTCTCTCAAATGTGCCGGGCAGCTTATAGTACGATTCATTGCCGTTAAAATATGCCTGACGGGCAAATTTTGCCACCTCTGCAATAGAGAGTGGTTTCGACAATTCCTTGTACTTCTTTAATTTCTCCTGTAATACGTCTATTTTGGTAAATGTTGCAGCGTTTAAATATCCATTGGGTTTTCCGGTGTTATATATAATCTCCAGGGGCATTACTCCTCCAAAATTATGCTCAAAAAACTTTAAGTCTTTTTGCACGGGATGGTTCTTGGGCACATCGTCAACCATGTATCCATTGGCCCGAATAAGTGAAATTCCAACAAATCCAGCAATTATAAAAAACATACCTGAAATAAAAACGGCTTTTCTTTTATAAAGTACAGCATGGACAATTCTGGATATTACGTTTTTAAAACCAGGGTTCGATAAATGTTTGAGATGGCGTTCCCTGGGATTTGGCAAAAAACTGAAAATTACAGGGATCACTATTAGCGAGATCAGGAAGATGCCCATCACGTTAATTGATGCAATTATACCGAACTCGCGTAAAATTCTTGTTTTGGTGAATATAAAAGTAGCAAAACCGGCGGCGGTTGTTAAATTCGTCAGAAAAGTTGCGCTTCCAATCCTAATTATAACACGGTATAATGCTTTCATCCGATTGCCATGATGGTAAAATTCGTGATGAAACTTATTGATCAAATAAATACAGTTTGGTACGCCTATAATTATGAGCAGCGGAGGCACAACTCCCGTTAGTAAGGATAAGTTAAAGCCAAACAGCGTAAGTGAACCCAAAGACCAAATAACGGAAATACCAACAACCAACATTGATATTGCCACTATTTTAAACGAGCGGAATAAAATTAACAGGATTATTGTTGTTACAAGCAATGCCAGACCAACAAAAAAGAACATTTCGTACTTAATCATTTCGCTTACGGTAACCCGAATGTAGGGTAAGCCAGAATACCGTAGCGTTTTACCCGTATTTTTCTCATAAATCTTACACTCCTCAACAACTGTTTTGACAAGCAAGACCCTGTCCTTTTTGGTTATCTTATCCTTGTTTAATGTTATAAGCATTAAATAGGTGTTCGTTTCCGGATTATACAGCAATCCTTTATAAAAAACTTGTTCTTTAAAAACCCGCGATGAGCTATCGATTCCCGACAGGGGTTCGCCATCCGGGAAAATTTTTTTAGCGGTAAACTTTTGTACTGTTGTGTTTTTAACAAGGTTAACGGCATCGACAGCCGATAAAATTTGTTCTACACCGTCCACCCGTAGTATTCTCCGCTCTAAATCAACCCAGGCAACAACGTTTGAATCCGAAAAAAAGGCGCTGTCCTGTATTCCTACGATCATGGTGTTCTCCCCTTTACCAAAAAGACGTGCAATTCTTTCATTAAGTAAAAACGTGCTGTCATTTTTGGGAAGTATTGGTGATGGTTTATAAGAAAACTTTACAAACTGCGCCTCCCAGGCCATAAATACAGTAATCCCAAGTACCACAGCAAGTAAAAAAAATCTGGCCCTTAAAATTATTTTAGCAACTTTATGAAACATATTCCTAATTTTTTCTTTTAGAAAACCAGCGAATATAGCCCTATTTTGATTGAAACACAATGTTATTTTTTCAACTTATGGTTAAATAAACATGCTATATATTTATATAACTAATATATAGCTTATTTAATTATTTTATATGTACTTTAATTATATTATATTATTTTATATTATTGTTTGAATGGATTTTATAATTAATAACTTATAGTATCAAAGTATATATATACTATATTTATGGCAATCATAGCAGCACTTTTTCGAAAAATTATTTTCACCCTAGCGGCTCTACCTCACGATAGAAATCTATTATTATTTTTATTTCAATTCGATAAATTTAACTTTGTCATGCTAATTTCAGAACAACGACTTTAAGTATATGAATTACGGTTTACTCGATTTTTTAAATCTACTTGGCTCCTTAGGACTATTCCTTTATGGAATGAAATTGATGAGCGAATCTCTTCAAAAGGTTGCTGGCGATAAAATGCGAACATTCCTTTCATCGATGACATCCAATCGATTTATGGGCATTATCACCGGCTTGCTGGTTACGCTTATCATTCAATCTTCCTCGGCAACAACGGTAATGGTTGTAAGCTTTGTTAATGCAGGGCTCCTTACTTTGGCTCAATCAATTGGTGTAATTATGGGAGCCAACATCGGAACAACCTTTACCGCCTGGTTAATTTCGTTGCTTGGCTTTAAATTCAGCATAGTATTAATGGCCGTCCCTTTAGTTGGACTGGGTTTCCCTCTACTTTTCTCGAAAAAAACAAACCTAAAATCCTGGGGTGAATTTATTGTGGGATTTTCCTTACTTTTTATCGGCCTAGATTTTTTGAAAAATTCCGTTCCTAGAATCGATCAAACGCCGGAATTATTTTCATTTCTATCCAAATATGCAAATTTGGGGTTTGCTTCGGTACTAATTTTCCTGCTTTTTGGAACGTTCATCACAATTATTATTCAATCGTCAAGCGCCACAATGGCGCTAACGCTTGTAATGTGTAGCCAGGGTTGGCTGTCATTTGAATTAGCGGCAGCTATGGTTTTGGGCGAAAATATTGGTACAACTATTACCGCTAACCTTGCCGCCATAATTGGAAATGTTTCGGCCAAACGGGCCGCAAGAGCCCATTTCATTTTTAATATCCTAGGTGTTATTTGGATGCTTTTCGCCTTTTTCCCGTTTACAAGAGCTATCGCTCAAATAATGTTTCATTATACGGGTGCATCGCCTGTGAACAATGTCAATAGTATCCCTATTGCATTAAGCCTTTTTCATACGAGTTTCAACCTTATTAATACCTCGGTATTGGTTTGGTTTACTCCGGTAATTATTAAAATTGTAACTAAACTTGTTCCTTCGAATAAGGAAGATGATGAAGAGTTTAGGTTGGTTTATATCAATATTGGTTTACTCTCTACTGCGGAACTATCTCTTGTGCAGGCCACTAAAGAAATTGAAATTTACGCCAAAAGAACTAACAAAATGTTCGGATTTGTGAAGCAACTTTTCAACGAAACCAACGAAAAGGAGTTTAATGGCCTATTCAACAGAATTGAAAAATACGAAGGGATTAGCGATAGGGTTGAGCTGGAAATTGCCACCTATCTTAACAAAATATCCAGCTATGATTTGAGCACAGAAAGCTCAAGAAAATTACAGGCTATGTTTAGAATTATCAGCGAAATTGAATCTATCGCAGATAGCAACTACTCATTAGCCCGAACCATGAGAATAAAACGAGATTCTAAAATCTGGTTTAGCCAGGAAGTCCGAGATAACATGAATAAAATGTTTGCTCTTCTTGATGAAGCACTAGGTTTAATGATTAGCAATATCAACATTAGCGAAAAAAATATGCGTATCAACCTGGGCCCTGTTTACGAGATAGAAGAAAAGATAGACAATTTTACGGAAATGTTGAAGGAGGATCATATTAAAAATGTTGAAGCAAATAAGTATAAGTATCAAACCGGAGTTGTTTATAGCGATTTATTCAACGATTCCGAAAAAATGGGGGACTATATAATAAATATATCCGAGGCTCTGGTGAAAATTGAGAAGCCGTACATGATAAAAAAAGGACACGATACTTAAAGGAAAAGGCGGAATTTCCGCCTCTCCTTATTATTCCTTCAGGGCATTTGCCCCCGAAACGATTTCCAGAATTTCGCTTGTTATAGCAGCCTGTCGGACCTTGTTATACTCCAGCACTAAATCGTTCAGTAATCCCGTAGCATTTTCCGTTGCCTGATGCATAGATGTCATTCTTGCCCCATGCTCTGCAGCCGAACTTTCCAGTATTGCAAAATGAATGCTGTTCAGTAAATAATACGGTAACAATCTTTCCAGTAACGCTAGCGGGTCTGGTTCAATAATTGGCATGTTTAAAACAGCACTGCTATTGTCCTGGCTATCCTTTTCTACAATGGGTAAAAGGGTCTCTACGGTCTGAAACTGAGTGGCCGCATTCTTAAACTTATTGAAAACGAGTTCCACCCTGTCAACCCTTCCCGATATGTAAAGCGAAAAAACATCATCAAAAATTGTTTTTGTAGAATTGATATTAGGTCTGTCTATTGAAGCGTGGTCAAGTATTTTAACCTGATATTTTCCCCGCTTTAAAATGTCTGCACCTTTATTGCCGAGGCAATAAAATGTAATATTTGCATGGGGAACTTCCTCCCGGATGGAATTGTGTGCCTGAATTGCTGCCTTTGCTATATTGGCATTGAATGCGCCGCACATGCTATTGTTTGAAGAAATAACAAGGATTACAACATTCTTAATTTCCTTCCTCCAACCAATGTACTTAATAGAGCTTATATCTTGGGTTGATGAGGATAGTCCTTCTACCAGCTGAAAAATTTTTTCATTAAATGGCCTAAACTTGACAAGGTTATTCTGCGCCTTCTTGAATTTTGCAGCAGAAACCATTTTCATTGCGCTAGTGATCTTCTTGGTGGAAGAAACGGAAGAAATCCTTGTTCGTATTTCTTTAAGGTTTGGCATATCACATATAATTCTTTGATACCTCCTGAGCCAACAAAGTCAGAGATTCTGCAATTGCATCGCTAAATTCACCCGATGCTATTTTAGCCAATTCTTCCTTCAACTTTATTTGACATCGACTCAGAAAGTCCTTTTCAAAATCGAGAATTTTGTTGACGGGAACGGATTTTAACAGGCCCTTCGTTCCACAAAAAATTATGGCAACCTGCAACTCAACGGGTAAGGGTTGGTATTGGCCCTGCTTCAGTATTTCAACGTTTTTAGACCCCTTATCGAGAACCGCTATTGTGGCAGCATCGAGATCGGCTCCAAATTTTGAGAACGCCTCCAGCTCCCGGTATTGAGCCTGATCAAGTTTTAATGTTCCGGCAACCCTACGCATCGATTTAATTTGTGCCTTACCGCCAACCCTAGAAACGGATATTCCCACATTAATGGCCGGTCTTATTCCGCCGTTGAAAAGGTTGGATTCAAGGAATATCTGGCCATCGGTTATAGAAATAACATTGGTTGGAATATATGCAGACACATCGCCCGCCTGCGTTTCAATGATGGGAAGTGCCGTCAGTGATCCGCCTCCTTTTACGCGCGATTTAAGCGATTCCGGCAAATCGTTCATTCTTGCAGCAATATCGTCTGCTGCAATTATCTTAGCGGCACGCTCCAACAACCTTGAATGCAGATAGAACACATCTCCGGGGTAGGCTTCCCGTCCGGGTGGTCTCCTAAGGAGTAGTGATATTTCACGGTATGAGACGGCCTGTTTGGATAAATCATCGTAAACAACCAATGCGTGCCTTCCCGTATCGCGAAAATATTCACCAATAGTTGCCCCCGTAAATGGTGCGTAATACTGCATGGCTGCCGGATCAGAGGCCGTTGCAACAACTATTGTTGTATAGTCCATTGCGCCGTGTTCCTCCAGCGTGCGGGCTATGCTGGCAACTGTTGATCCCTTTTGGCCAATGGCAACATAAATACAGTAAACGGGGTCGCCTTTTAAGAAATAATTCCGTTGATTTATTATGGTGTCAACGGCAATTGCCGTTTTCCCGGTTTGCCTATCGCCAATGATTAACTCGCGCTGGCCGCGACCAATGGGGATCATCGAATCTATTGCTTTTATTCCCGTTTGCAGCGGTTCGCTAACAGGTTGACGATAAATTACGCCTGGCGCTTTACGTTCGAGGGACAAATTATAAACCTTTCCAGGGATTGGTCCTTTGCCATCGATTGGTTCACCCAGAGTATTAATAACCCGCCCCAGCATACCGTCACCCACGCTAACTGAAACAATTTCTCCCAAACTTTTTACCCTATCCCCCTCTTTTATTTTCTGAGTATCTCCCAGTAAAACAGCCCCAACATTATCTTCTTCGAGGTTAAGGACAATTCCCTTAACCCCAGAATCAAACTCAACCAGTTCATTCGATTTCACGTTGTTTAAACCATAAATACGAGCAATTCCATCGCTAACCTGAAGAACAAACCCAACTTCTTCAAATTTCGATTTCTGATTTAGGTTGGCTAACTCGTTTTTTATCAGTTCCGAAATTTCCGATGGTTTAATTTCTGCCATGCTAAAATAGATTTTCTAATTATAATAAGGTTAGCCCCAGCGACTTTTTGAATTGCAAAAGTTGTCCGCTAACACTAAAATTCAATATTTTTCCTTCAACAATTACAATGAAGCCGGCTATTAATTCGGGTTTAACCGTTACTGAAAGTTCTGTCTTCTTGTTAAACTTACTGCTAATTAACCGTTCAATACCCTGTAATTCTTCATTACCAAGATTTTCCGCAGATTCTACCTGAGCCTCAACTATACTATTCTGCTTACGGTATAGGTCCCGAAAGAGGAATAAAGAGTTAAGCAAATATTCGAATCTACCCCGCTTAACCATCATGTTCAAAAAATTCAAGGTACTGGGGTGAATTGAGTTCGACAAAACATTCCTTAATACCACCTCTTTTTGACCAAAAGGCACCGATGGATTTTCCATCAGTTCAACCAACGGTACGGATTCTTTTAAAGTATGAATTAGCGTCAATGTATCTGCATATAACCTATCAGAAATTTCATTTTGGTTGCCAAATTTTAGAAAACCTTTGGCATATCGTATGGCAACTCTTCCGCTATTCATGGTAAATATTGAATTTCATAAAGAAAATTATGCCTAATTTTTAGACATTTCTTTCAACAGCTCATTAATGTACTCGCGTTGTTTTTCTTTCTCCGAAAATTGTTTTCGGAGAATTTTTTCAGAAAGTTCAATAGCAAGAGAGGTAACTGTCACATAAAGTTCTTTCTTGGCCAACTCTTTTTCCTGTTTTATGGCATCGCGAGCCTTTTCCAGCATTTTTTGTGATTCAAGCCTTGCCTCTTCCTTTGCCTCCTCAATCAATTTCTCTCTAAATATTTTGGCTTCCTGAAAATCCTTTTCTCTCTCAATACGAGCTTTTTCAGCTAATTCAAGGCTGTATTCCTGTATTTTTGCCAACTCTGCCCTTGCTTCCTCGGCCTGCCTCAAAGCTTTTGATATGGAATCCTCCCTATTCTTTAACCCTTGTAAAATAGGTTTCCACGCAAACTTTTTCAAAACAAATAAAATTATTGAAAAAGAAAGAAGCATCCAAAAAAGCAAACCGTAATCAGGTGTAACCAAGCCCATGGCAATAATCTTATTAGAGGAACAACACTAATGCACAGATAATAATTGCAAAAAAGGCAACGCCTTCAATAAGAGCCGCGGCAATAATCATATTTGAACGAATATCGCCTGAAGCCTCGGGTTGACGGGCTATAGCCTGTAACGCAGAATCGCCTATTCTACCGATTCCTACACCAGCGGCAATTGCGGCTAACCCAGCCCCAATTGCGGCACCGAATTTTCCTAAAGCAGCACCGGCTTGCACGGCCTGAAGGATTACAAATAATGTTGTCATAATTTTTAATATTAGTTAAACTTATTAATGATGTTCTGCCGTTGCCATTCCAATGTAAATGGCAGAAAGTAGTGTAAAAACATAAGCCTGAATGAAAGCTACCAGTAATTCTAGCGTTGTCATAAAGATTGAAAAAATCAACGAAACTGGTGCTACAACGTATCCCAGCCAAAACTTAACCGCTCCAAAAATAAATATCAAGCTCATGAATACAATTGCTACCATGTGGCCCGCCAAGATGTTTGCAAAAAGTCGAACCATTAGTACAAATGGCTTTGTGAAAACACCGATCACCTCAACAAGGGGCATAAGCGGAATTGGCAATTTAAGGAACCACGGCACTCCTGGTGCATTTACAATTTCTTTCCAGTAATGTTTATTTCCACTTAAATTTACTACAAAGAAGGTAAAAAGTGCAAGAATCATGGTAACCGAAATATTCCCGGTAACATTAGCCCCTCCCGGGAAAATTGGTATTAACCCCAACATATTGGTAAACCATATAAAAAAGAATACGGTTAGCAGAAAGGGCATGTACCTCAGATATTTTTTTTCACCAATTGAAGGGATGGCTATTTCATCCTTAACAAAAATAATCATGGGCTCAAAATGGTTTTGCATTCCTTTTGGGGCACCCTCCGGGTTCTTTTTATATCTACGCGCCACCGAAATAAAAATCCAGCACAATAAGCCGCACACTATAATGATAGAAAGGGCATTCTTTGTAATCGAAAAGT
>JBFXEO010000050.1:0-15358 GCA_050180015.1 Bacteroidales bacterium
CTTACCTCCGGCCCTTTGAACAATCAATGCCCCTGCAGCAACATCCCACGGGTTGAGTCCATACTCATAAAATGCATCGAACCTGCCACACGCGACATACACCAAGTCGGTTGCAGCCGATCCTAAGCGTCTTAAGCCATGCGAATTCCGCATAAAATAATCGAGTGACTTAAAGAAAGCATCCATCCGGGAGTAATCAAAGTATGGAAAGCCAGTAGCAACCAACGCATCGTTTACGGACAACACCTCAGAAACGCCTATAATACTATCGTTTAGGTACGCTTTGCTATCGGCATTAGCCCAAAAACATTCATCTAAGGTTGGCTCGTAAACCACCCCAACCAGCAAGTCGTCACCATCTATCAGGGCAACGCTTACCGCATAGGGTGCCAGTCCATGAATGTAATTTGTTGTACCATCCAAAGGATCAATCACCCAATTTAAACCGCCCCGTTTGGGTGTTCCGGTTCCCTCTTCGGCAATAAAACCAGCCTGTGGTAGTATCTCCGAAAGGGTTTCGACCAACATGTGCTCGCTGGTTCTATCGACATACGATACAAAGTTGTGCTCACCCTTTTCCTGCACCCTGCTCATTGAAAAGTTAGCCCGCTCGTTGAACAAGAATTTTCCGGCCTTTTTCGTCGCCTCAACGGTTAACCCTGTAATATGCTGTAAATCCATGGCTTAATTCGATACTTTTAAGTTTTCCGGTAAAACTACTCTTCGCTGCTCAAAAATTAGAATCCGAGTTCCCCCTGAATTGGAGCCAGCGCATTGATGGATAGCTGGGCAAATTCATCAATGGTAAAGCCCAATTTTTCGCATTCCATAATAGTACAGCGGTTTACCGATGCGGCAAATTGTTTTTCCTTCATCCTCTTTACAACCGATTTTGATTTAACGCTCGATATTTTTTTATCGGGGTAAACCATTGCCGTTGCAAATATTAACCCGGCGATTGTTTCTCCGGCGGCCAGTGCAAGCTGAAATTTGGTTGTACGAGGTATGCCCACGGCCTCCTCGTTGTGCATTTTAATAGCATCAACGGCATCAACCGGAAGAATATTTTTAAGCATATCGGCAGCAACAAGGGCGTGAGTTTTAGGGTCGCCATTAGTGATTTCTACATCCAAATCGTGAAGTAAACCGGCAATGCCCCAAAGGTTTACATCTTCGCCAAGTTCCCCGGCAATAGCCCTAAGAATTGCCTCCGATGCCAAGCAGTGCGCAATCATCCGGGGATTAGAAACATGCTGGTGAAGTAATTCGATATAGTAACTGTGGTCATTCATAGCCCAAGAAATTAAAAACACCAAAAATAATGATTTTTAGGTTATGCACAGCGTTACCATTCCGTGCTACCGTATATTCTACCGGGAATGGTTACGCTAATATTTATTGTAGCAGAATATTTCATTTAAACTTTTGCGTTTCTTCTCCCTTATTTCGCCGGATAGAGGGTAACCCAACGTTATAAGCAATGGTACCCGTTTCGATTTTGGAATCCCGAGTAACCTTTTCACCGCCGATTCGTTGAACCAGCCCAACATGCAGCTTCCCAAGCCCTCTGATTTTGCTGCCAGACAAATATGCCCGGCTGCAATTCCAATATCAATCTGCGGAAAAGTTTTATTTTTGACCAGGCTCCCAAAGTTGGAGTTAAAGTTTGCACTTTCCATGACGATTACAATATGTACAGGTGCCTGCTTGGTAAAATGGTTAATTCCCAGCACCCGGCTGGCTGCAGCATCGGCAAGTTTGTTTTTTAACTCTAGGTTATCCACTACAATAAATCGCCAGGGCTGAGCATTACATGCCGAGGGGGCAACTTGCGCTGCACCGATGATCCGTTCAATAATATCGCGCGGTATAGGCTTATCGCTATAGGCACGGTCGCTCTGACGGTTATTTACTAGCCAGTAAAAATACTCGTTTAGCTTAGGGTTGGTAAACATCTGCAATTTGTTTTAATATGTTCGATTCCACCACGATAACTCCCGATGATGATGATGCCAATGATGCCATGCTTTTAGCAACATCAATGGCATCAATGCCCCTATACTTACGGAAAGGTCCGGTGAGTATAAATCCGAATGCTTTGTAAAATAGTATTCCAAGCCGTTCCACAAAGCGAAATTCATCCCTTTTCCCCAAAAGTAGAGATGGACGAACAATCGCGCACAGCTCGAAACCCATAGATTTCACCATTTCCTCCATCTCGCCCTTTGTGCGCTGGTAAAAACTCAACGATTTAGGGTTTGCCCCGATGGAACTGATTACTATAAGCCGGCTACCCCCGGCCATTTTTGCCCGTTGGGCAATGGTAACCACCAACTCATAGTCAACTTTCCAAAATGCTTTTTTACTACCGGCCTTTTTCATGGTTGTTCCAAGGCAAACAAACACATCATCAGCCCCCGCTGGGACTGTAAAATCATCGGTAATTTCAACCCAGCTAAACTTATCGGCCAGGTTTGTTAACGGTTTACGCGAATAGGCATATACCTTACCATAATTCTTACTCTCAGCCAACACCTTAAGAAGGTGTTTTCCCACTAACCCAGTGCTTCCAAAAATAGCAGCAGATCGATTCATATCCTTAAATTAATTAAAATATGGCTACAGGCTCTGAATGATTTTGGATAGCAAGGTATGGAAAAATTTCATCAAAAACTTTTTGTGTGAGTGTAAAAAAAAACCGTGACCCTTGGGCCACGGTTTTACAATTACGATTGAAAAAATTACTTACTGTTTAATGAATTTCTTTGTAATGGGTTCTTTTTCCTCATCAATAGAGATAAGGTAGATTCCTTTTGACAGATCACCCACTTCAATAGCTGTTTCTCTATCGGTCAAAATCTGGAATTTAACAACGGCACCGCGTATATCGTATATCCTTGCAGTAACCTCACCCTCAATTCCATTCAGCTTAACATATATCCTATCGCTAGCGGGATTGGGGTATAGAGAGTATATTTCAACTTTTTCATTTTCTAGATTTTCAGCAAATGGAATGTCGAATGCCGGTGCCGATGAGCCTGTAGTTACATTTACGCTGTAATCTTCAACCTCGCCGTAGCTGAATGTTTCGCAGGCTGTTGGTGCAGAGTTGTACTTCATGGTTACCCGCATACGTGTAACACCCAGCGTAGCACTGGTAGGAATTGTTACGCTGGCAGAAAGAGTTCCGCTACTCGACGAAGAGCCTGTTGCTACTTTCTCGGAATCCTCGAATGTGCCGTTTTGGTTGTAGTCAATCCAAACTACCCAGTATTCGGTATAAGCGGTACTATTGAATCCTGCGCTGAAGTAAATAGTATATGCGCTTCCCCTAGTCACGGTAGCCTGGAGGCTGGTCATATTTATGTACCCTCCGTCGGCGCTGGAGGTACGATTTATTCCTGCAAATTGCACCAAATCAATCCACTCATAGGTTACATTATTTCCCTTTGATGCGCAGTATGTTACCGTAGAGCTTGAGGTTGTGAAGCTTTGCTGTGTGCCGTATGCTGTACCCTGGGCATTTATTGCGTAAGCTCTAACATAGTAGGTGGTGCTTGCAGTTAGGCCTGTCATGTTTGCCGTAAAAGTGCCTGTTCCTGAACCGCTTGTTACCTTACTGTTTGCGGTAGTTGGATTAGATGACGTGCTGTAGCAGATACCCCTTTCGGTTACAGTTGCACCTCCATCTGCGGTAACATTTCCACCGCAAGTGGCAGAGCTGGATGTAATTGAACTAACGGCGTTGGTGGTTACTGTTGGAACGGTAGCTCCGCTGCCAGCGGTAATTGACACGTTATCGATATACCAGTAGTCAATTTGATACAGGTTGCCATCGGCAACAATTGCAAAGTAGGTGGTGGATGAGTTTAGGTCGGTTGTAACATTAACGGTTACTGTAGTTGCTGCAATATTTGTACTTGATGTTGCAACGGACCAGCTGGTGTTGGTCCAATTAGTTTTATCGTTCGATGTTTGAACTCTCAAGGTAACCCCAGTGCCATAGGCATCCAACATGTGCCTGAACGAGAAGGATACTTGGCTGACACCAACGGTATTAACGGCAGGTGTTATAAGGCGGGTAGTACCCGGGTTAACATTTTGGTAGGTACACTTCATTTCGTATGCCGAACCGCCGGCGTTAGCGGTGTTAGATACGCTCCAACGTTCTGTAATGCTGGTACCTGTATTTTGGGTTGTCCAGCTTGATGGGATGGACGATGCTGTAAAGTTTTCGGTTACAGGTAGTGTAAGCGATGACGACGATGCCTGGGTTGTAAAATTCAGTGTGCTACCGTAGGTTGTTCCTGATGTGTTTACTGCCTTTACCCGGTAGTAGTAGGTTGTATTTGCTGTTAAGCTGGTTAGGCTTCCGCTAACACTAGTAGTAGCCGTGCCCGTTACGCTACTTGGGCTTGCGGTTAGGGTATTACCGAAACTGGTTGTTGTGCCCCATTCGAATGTAACCGTAGTTGTTGCATTGTTAGCGTTAACTTCGCCATTCAGTGTTGCGTTTGTAGTGCCAATCGCCGATGCGGCAACAGTGGTTGCCGTGGGTGCTGTTCCGCTACCCGATCCACCCATAAAATCGAAGGTAATTGTTTTGGTAGTTGTATTTTCGGCGATATTGGTCATTGGCTTGCTCGTATTTGCTCCAGCCCACGATTTCATGTTTGGAGTAGTTGCATCGGTAAACGATGTTTTAGCGCTTGAGCCAGGGAATGGGCACCCTGTCCCATTAATTGTTCCGTAAGTGCTCGCGGTAGAACCGGGATTTGTTGTTGCACTGGCACAAACCGGATACATCTTTTGTGGATAGGTAGCATTGATATTATTGCTGGAGCTGGCCGAGGCAATTGTGGAATGTACGTGGTAAACCAAAAGCCCATGTCCTGGAATATTTGCATCAAATCCTGTTTGTTGACGGTTTTCCATTATCCAGTATTCTCCGGATGTTGTGGAGTTAATCTGGTAAAAACTTTGATTTGATTCTGCGGGGGTAACACTAATAGATGCTGCAGACGAAAGAACGGTTGCCGATGCCCACCCGTAAACCTTTACCTTGGTGTAAGCGTTATGGTGAGCAGGAGTTATCCCGTTATTATTCCATGATCCGCTGGCCATTAAATCCCAGTAACCAGTCCCATAAAACTGACCGCCCGTGCTGTAGTCTGTATCGTAATAATCGGGTGCCCCTAGAACATGGCCGAATTCGTGACAAATTACACCAATGGCAGTTATTGTTGTGCCACTAGTACCGCTTAACTCTGAAGAGCAGGAATATTTACTAATTGATACGCCGTCTTTTACTACGGTTGATATGCTCCATGCGTGAGCCCAAATGCAATCAGTGCTGGCACCTGCTTCTTCTCCGTAGCCAGCGTAAATAACGTAAACGCCATCTACAGTTCCGTCACCATCATTGTCGTAGTTTGCAAAGTTTGCCGAGGCATCAGCCAGGTTAACCGCTTCGGTAACAAGTGCCCTGGGATTTTGATCGTTTCCGCTAGCATCGTTGGCCCCGTAGTACGACATGTTCTGGCTGGCGGTATATGGGCCAAAAACATCAACCGTTAGGTTAAACTGGTTCCAGGAGTTCTCGTTGTAGAAGTCCTTAACGCTACCAGTGGCACCGCCGGCGGTGTATCCAACCTGGTTGAATAGGTTATTGAAGTCTGACTGTGTTTTGGTAAAGGCTTTGTCCTTGTAGCTCATCAAAATACAGATCAATTTTCTGTTTCCGGTTGTTGGGAAAGTTTTTTGGCTTTCTGCCGATTTTATTTGCCAAATACTTTTCATCATTGAGAGCTGGCTTTTACTGTAGTATAGGCCTTTAGCCACCTTCGAAAGCAAATTTTTCTCGGTGGAGGATCTATCGCCTTCGTTGTTGGCCTCTATGCCCGATGGCTGAATGTCTCCTTTACCGTCTTGAATAGCATACTCAAAATTTCCCTTGCCATTCATCATCAGGGTATAACCATCCTCGGTTAAGGCCCATTTTACTTTTTCGTCACCCCTTAGCCAAATGGAAATAACTTTGCCACTTGCCTGTTTGTACTGTATTAGTCCCGGGTATGCGGGTACGGCAACTGCATTATTCACAACCAGGATGATTGAGAGTAAGCATAGGGTTAAAATGCCTAGTAGAGATTTTTTCATAGATTAATTGAATTTAGGTTAGTTATTTATAAAGCCGAGCGTAATTTAAACCCTAAATTCGTTGGATATTTTGGCTATCGATAAACTACGGGTATATACCAACGGAAAGCAATTATCTCGGATTATTCTGCCGGATGTTTTTGTTTAATGTTTGCCTGAATTTGTAAAAAATATTTAAATTGCCCGAAAATTTTAGGGTTACTCTTAAGCTCTTTATTTGCCAATGAAATTGAAGTGTATTATAATTGATGATGAGCCCCTATCAATTGAAATCCTGGAGGGTTATCTCAAAAGAATTTCTAATGTTGAGGTTGTGGCTACTTTTGGCGACGCAATTTCTGCAATAGAAAAGTTTGATGAAATTTCATTCGATTTTCTTTTTCTTGATATCGAAATGCCCAGGCTTTCGGGCATAGATTTCCTTAAATCGTTACCGCATCCGCCCTTAGCTATTATTGTTTCGGCCAATAAGAATTACGCTATTGAGGGGTATGAGCTAAACGTTGTTGACTACCTGCTAAAGCCCATTACTTTTGAAAGAGTTGTAAAATCGGTGAATAAAATAGTTGAGGTAAAATCAAAGAATACCCAATCGGCCCAACGCCCGGAATCGTCCGGATATATCTTTTTAAAGGAAAATAAAAAAATGGTTAGGCTTAAAATGGATGATATTCTATACATTGAAAGCGTTAAAGACTATGTAAAGGTTGTGGCAAACGATAGAACGGTTATTACCAAGCAGAATTTAAACCATTTCGAGCAACTTTTAGATGGCTCGAAGTTTATCCGTATCCACCGCTCATTTATTGTTGCCGCTGCCCATCTTGATGCATTTAGCCCATCGGCGGTTGAAATTGGGAAAATAGAGATTCCTATCGGTAGGCTATATAAGGATAAGGCTCTTAAACGGCTTGTTGAAATAGGTAAGCTGATGTAAATTATTTTATTATACCATGAGCCTCTTTGGTAAGTCCGCTAACTGTATCTATTTACTTCTATTTCTGCTTGCTGGGCTTTGTTTCAAGGGTTACTCGCAGGAGCGGGGATTAATTCAGTCGAAATACTATTCGTCGGGCAATTATAATGCAGGTGCCCAGAACTGGGCGGCAGTCCAGGATCTTCGTGGGGTAATGTATTTTGGCAATAGCTCCGGAATTTTAGAATTTGACGGTGAAAGCTGGACGTTGTATAGGGCTGACAACCATTCTACCATTCGGAGTTTGGGGGTTGACAGCGAGGGTACGCTGTATGCTGGTGCCTTTGGTGAAATGGGTTTTTTGAAACCCAACGGGAAAGGCGAGATGCTATACCACTCGTTATTACCTTTGATTGATGATGATTACCTGGATTTTAAGGAAATATGGGAAATAACCTGTTTTTCGGATAGTGTATTCTTTCTCTCCGATAACTATATATTCCTTTACCACAATGGAAAGTTTACGTATTTCCCGAGCCGGACTCAAAGCTATTACCTAAACTTTAAGGTAAATAATCAAAATTTTGTACAGGAGCTGGGGACGGGTCTCTTAAAATTTGAACACGATTCCTTTCGGTTGGTTAACGGTAGCGAGTACTTTGCAAATATACCTATCCACAATATTTTTCAGGTAGGTGACGGATTCCTGGTAGGAACAAGAAAGGATGGATTTTACTTGTTTAATCCATCGGGCAATAGGCCGGTCATACAATCAATATCAGAACTATCTGCCAACGCAGGCAGGGTTAACGGGTATTTCAAAAAGAATTCCTACTATCATGGGGTTCAGCTATCGGATAGCCTTTACGCTTTTAGCTCCATTCAGGGCGATATTCTGGTTGTTGACAAAGCTTGGCGGGTACATGATATCATCAACCATGAGTCGGTAGGAATTAAAACACCAACCCTTTACCTTTACTTGCAGGGTGGCTATAATTTATGGCTGGCCCTGGACAATGGGATTAGTTTGGTTGAGGTTTTATCCCCATTCCGTTACTGGAATGAGGCGTTGGGGATTAATGGAATTATTACCGATGTGGCAAAGCTCAATGGCTACCTTTATGTATCAACAGGAACAGGCATTTTTTATACAACAACTTCGGACAATTCTTTTTCATTGAACCAATTTAGTAGAGTTGCTGGAAGGTTTGAGCAGGCGTGGGAGTACCTGTACTTTCAACCACCCCGGTACAGCTCGGAGCATTACCAGCAGCATCCGGCGGAAAGATCGGCGTATAAGGCAATGCAGAATACAATTCTCTTGGTAGCCGCCAGAACAGGAATATTCCGCTTATCCGGAGCCGAGTCCTATAGAATTTCTGGGTACGAGGGAATTTCAACCCTGTATCAAAGCGTTAGGGATCCAACTAAAGTATTCGTAGGGCTTACAAATGGGGTTGCACAGCTTTCCTACCGGAACGGCAAATGGGTTGACGATGGACTAAAATTCGGGATAAATGCAAATATTATTGATATTGTAGAAGATTCAACGGGGGCTCTTTGGATTAGCACAAGGTATAGGGGCATATTTCGCGTACTAAGCCCTTTTTCAAAGGATTCTTCACGGCTACCGGCGGAAAGGTATGATTCTACTTCCGGAATTCCCATGTTAAGACCCGTTAAGTTTGTTGATGGCTACAATCCGTTACTTTTTTACGCAGGTTCGGAATACTTTTATTTTAACGACTCCTTGCATCAGTTCAGCAAATATTCATTTCCCGGTAAAACGGAGTCGGAAGAGCAGAAAAGGAGGCGAGTTGCCGAATCTCTTTCCTGGGGCAGAATCCTTGATGAGGTAAATTCCAGCTATTACGTGGTGGATGCTGATGATAAAAACCTTTGGTTTAGCACTAACGGCGGTATTTTCCGTAATACTCCCGATTCTACTAGGGATTTCTATGGCCTACCGGCCGTAATTATCCGTAAGGTAGTAAATGGCGATTCCATCATATTTTCAGGGACTAACTTTGTTCCCAATAGCAAAAAGATGGAGCCCGGAGAATCTATGTTCCCGGTAGATACCGGCTCAACGGTTAATTTGGGAACCGTATTTAAGTATAAAAACAACTCTTTTACGTTTAGCTACGCCTGGCCCTACTTTGAGGGGAGCAAACGTAACCAGTACAGCTATCGCCTGATTGGATACAACAATGAATGGTCTGAGTGGGATAGCGAAACCAAGAAGGAGTACACTAACCTTCCGGAAGGCGATTATACTTTTTGCGTTAAGGCAAAAAATGTTTACGGCGTAGAGGGCAGGCCAGCCATGTTTGTTTTCAGTATTTCGCCACCTTGGCACAGAACGTACTTCGCTTACCTCGGATATATTGTTACGGCAATCCTCTTTATCCTACTGGTTGTTAGGCTGTACACCTATAAGCTGATCCATGAAAAGAACAAGCTGGAGCAGCTGGTAAATGAACGTACCCAGGAGATACTTATTCAGAATGAGGAGATTTTAGTACAGGCAGAACACCTTAAAGATGCAAACGAACGGATAAGCGCAAAGAATGCAGAGCTCGAAGCACAGAAGCATGAAATAGAAACAAAAAAGAATCAGCTGGAGGTTAGCAATTCAACCAAGAATAAGTTTTTCCGGATTATTGCACACGATTTACGGAACCCGATTAGTACCCTGGTAAATACTACCGGGTACATTTTGACTGATTTTGATAAGTTTGATAGGCCGAAAACAAAGCATATTATTGAGGAGTTGAACAGGCTATCGCTTACAACGTACAACTTGCTGGAAAATTTGCTGGACTGGTCCACCAACCAGACGGGCGAAATAAAGTTCAACCCTCAGTTGTTGAATTTACCTACAATTATCAACGAAAATATAGAGTTGCTAAAAACGAAAATCGACTCAAAAAAAATTAAGCTGGACATTGCTGTTGCAGAAAACATTCAAGTTTTTGCCGATGCCAATATGCTACACACGGTCATTCGGAACATAGTAACCAACGCTGTAAAGTTTACTCGCGATAACGGCACCATAAAAATTTATTCCAGAGCCGATGGGGCATCCTGCTTCCTGACCATTGCCGATAATGGTATCGGAATTAGCCGTGAAAACGTAACGAAACTCTTTCAAATAGATAAGGATGTTATAGCTACCGGAACGCATAACGAAAAGGGATCGGGGTTGGGGTTAATCCTAAGTAAGGAATTTGTTGAGCGCAATGGCGGCGAAATAACCGTTGAGAGTGAGCTGCATAAGGGCAGCACTTTTACCATAAAGTTAAAGTTGGGCTAAAAGCGCCATTGCTACGTAATATTGGAATTCAACAAAAATATTTTTTTGATATAAATTGGCAAACTTCATCAGTTAATGTAGATTTGTACCCCATGAAAGCAACAAGCCTTAGCCATATCGATTGCAACTCATTACGCATTGCAACCTCAGTAGAAACATCGGATTGTTCCGAGCATAGTGTTTACTACCCCTCCCACGTGTTGCTTTATGTGCAGCAGGGACAGTTCCACTTCAGGTTTAACAAGCAGCTAATTACCATTGCCGAAGATAACTTTTGCCTAATTAGGAAGCATACTTCATTTAGCTGCTTTAAAACTTGGAACGAGGATGACGACGGTTTTAAAATGATAGCCTTTGTTTTAAATGATGAGTTTATCGAGAAAGTTTCACTTAGGCTGCCTGCTGTTCCTCAAAAGAATACCATGGTATGCAAACCATTTTTTCAGATTCCACCAAACCCCATCCTGCTGGGGCTTATGAGTTCTCTGGATGTTTACCTGAGAGAAAAGAAAAATATAAACCCGGAAATAGTGGAGCTGAAAACGCTGGAATCGCTGATTGGTATTTCGCAAAATAACGCCAGTATTTTAAACTATCTCAGGGGATTTTCGCAGCCACTAAAGGCCGATTTGCCCATCTTTATGGAACATTACTACACCGAAAATATTTCCCTTAACGAGCTGGCCAAGCTTTCCGGTAGGAGTATTGCAACATTTCACCGTGAGTTTAAAAGCATTTTCAATACCTCACCCCATAAGTGGATCAAGGAGCACAGGTTGCAACGGGCAAAAGAGCTATTACTGCATACGGCAAGCAAACCATCCGATATCTATATGGATTTAGGATTTGAAGATTTTGCGCACTTTAGCCGTTCCTTCAAGCAGTATTTCGGTAAAAATCCGTCTGAAGTTTCCTCTCCTGCGTTTTGATATACTTAGACAAGTATATTGATTCAAATAGGCAGCTGCGAAATTAAAACGTGGCCTACTTTTGTACCAAAATCAATTAAAGTAGTAAACATGGAGCCAAAAGTATGGTTAATTACCGGCACTTCAAAAGGCTTTGGCCGGGAATGGGCAATTGCTGCACTTGAACGCGGAGACAAAGTTGCTGCCACCGCAAGGGATATAAAAAGTTTAGAAGATTTGAGCGGAAAATACGGCAGCTCAATTCTTCCCATAAGCCTTGACGTAAAAGACAGGAAGGCTTGTTTTGCCGCGGTAGATAAAACTTTGGCACAATTTGGAAGGATAGATGTACTCGTCAGCAATGCCGGGTATGGCCACTTTGGTTACGTTGAGGAAATATCGGAGGATGAAGCCCGCGAGCAAATGGAAACCAACTTCTTTGGCTCGTTATGGATAATTCAGGCTGCCATACCGGTGATGAGAAAACAAAAAAGCGGACATATTATGCAGGTATCAAGCGTTGGCGGAGTGGTAACATTTCCCATTTTTGGCATCTACCATGCCTCTAAGTGGGCCATGGAGGGATTATGCGAAACACTTAGCCAGGAGGTTGCCCAATTTGGCATTACGGTAACTATAGTTGAACCGGGGGGCTACAGTACCGATTGGGGGACAAAATCTGCAAAACATAGTAAGCCAATAAATGTTTACGATAAGTTAAGAGAAGCCAGAAATGCCCAGGTTGGCAAAATCGCCTTGGGAAATCCAACGGCAACCGGTGATGCTATTCTGAAAATTATTGATGCGGACAACCCTCCACTAAGGTTAATCTTGGGGACCATGCCATGGAGAGTAATTGAGCCTGCATACAAAAATCGTTTGGAAACATGGAAGAAATGGCTCGATGTATCAGAAAAAGCCCAGGGATAAGTTTGCATTGAATATTAACTAAATAATTCGCGTATGAAGTACAAATTGTTAGGAAATACCGGACTAAAGGTGTCGGAACTTTGTCTGGGAACCATGACCTTTGGAGGGCGTGGTATGTGGACGGCAATTGGAGCACTTCCACAGGAACAGGTTAATGGGTTGCTAAAACAAGCTATTGATAGTGGAATTAATTTTATTGATACGGCCAACGTGTATAGCGAGGGATTAAGCGAACAGCTCACCGGGCAGGCAATACGCCAGCTGGGGATTAAACGGGACGATTTGGTTATAGCTACAAAGGTGAGGGGTGCCATGGGGAAAGGCCCCAATGAATCAGGATTGAGCCGGAAGCACATTTTGCAGCAAGCCAACGAAAGCCTTACACGCTTGAATATGGATTACATCGATCTGTACCAGATACACGGTTTCGATCCGCAAACACCCATGCAGGAAACGCTTGAAGCTCTGGATTCATTGGTAAAATGTGGCAAGGTTCGTTATATTGGGTGTAGCAATCTGGCTGCTTGGCAAATTGTGAAAGCACTTGGCATTTCGGCTCGGGAGCATATTAGCAGGTTTATTTCCCTGCAGGCATACTACACAATTGCCAGCCGTGATTTAGAGAGGGAAATTGTTCCAATGCTTGTCGATCAGAAAATGGGACTTATGGTTTGGAGCCCCTTGGCTGGGGGGTTGCTGAGCGGAAAGTACGGTCGTGATAAAGAGTCGAAGGAGGGTCGCCGTGCTAATTTTGATTTTCCTCCGGTAAACAGAGATAAGGCTTACGACATAATTGATGCGATGCAAAGCATTGCCGATGCTAAGAAAATTACGGTAGCACAGGTTGCCCTTGCGTGGTTGCTACATCAACCTGCTGTAACATCGGTAATTGTAGGGGCCAACAAACCTCAGCAGCTAGCCGATAACCTAAACTCGGTAAACGTAAAGTTTACCGACGAAGAGCTTGGCAGGTTGAATGAGGTAAGCAAGCTGACGCCGGAATATCCACAATGGATGATAGAACGTCAACGTTCAAATGATTGAGCGTGAAAAATGCCTGAATAAGCATCAATGTAGATATTGATTTTTTTGAGAAAGCGGGGTTAGAGGGACTATTCTAACCCTTTTTTTATGGGGTGAAGCTGAGGGAAATCAACACGGATGCTTTACCTGGATTTACCGGAGTATTACATTTAAACTATTCAAAAATATTGGCATCTAAGGGACAATCGACGTATAATTTTTTTTAATTTGAAAAGTCTAATGTCTGTTTAACCAAAAATTTTATCAAATGAAGAAGCTATTGCTATCATTAAACCTGTTGCTGCTTGTACTCTTTGTCCAGAGTGTAAATGGGCAGGATACCGAGCCGAAAGGTGAAGGCTACATTTTTACAACCATCAAGGAAATTAAAGCCACTCCGGTTAAAAACCAGTATCGCTCAGGAACCTGCTGGAGTTTTTCCGGCATTGCGTTTCTCGAATCGGAGTTGCTGAGAATGGGGAAACCCGAAGTCAACTTATCCCCGATGTATGTGGTTCGGAATACCTATTCCGAAAAGGCAGACCGCTTTGCCCGTTTCAACGGAACCAACAATTTCGGTGCCGGCGGATCGTTTTACGATGTCATAGAAACTACCCGTAAATACGGTATTGTCCCTGACGAGGTATATCCCGGGTTAAATTACGGGGAAGACAAGCATGTTCACGGGGAACTTGATGCCGTTACCCGTGCCTATGTGGATGCAATAGTAAAAAACCCCAACAAGAAACTTTCAACAGCCTGGATGAACGGCTTCAACGGAATCCTCGATGCCTACCTCGGCACTAATCCAACAAATTTCACCTACAACGGCAAGGGCTATACGCCGGTGTCTTACCTGCAATCGCTGGGGTTAAACCTCGATGATTATGTTTTTGTTACATCATTCTCGCATCATCCATTCTATTCCAGGTTTGTTTTGGAGTTGCCCGATAACTGGGCGCATGGCGAGGTTTACAATGTGCCATTGAACGATTTGGAAAAAATTTTTGATTACGCCATTGACAACGGCTACCCAGTAGCATGGGCCAGCGATGTTAGCGATAAAGGTTTTAGCTGGAGTAAGGGTGTTGCCATTGTGCCTGATGTAAATATTGAGGAAATGTCTGGTTCCGATAAGGAACGATGGACTCAACTTTCCCAGAAGGATAAGGATGCTAAGCTGTATTCGTTTGAAAAACCGGGAAAGGAAACAAAAATTACGCAGGAGCTCCGGCAGGAAGCATTTGATAACTTCCAAACTACTGACGATCATGGTATGTTGCTGGTTGGCAAGGCTAAAGACCAGGAGGGTAATATTTACTTTAAGGTGAAGAATAGCTGGGGTACCGATAATATTTATAACGGCTACTTTTACGCTTCGAAACCTTTTGTGCTGTACAAAACAACCTCAATAATGGTACATAAAAATGCCATACCCAAGGAGATTTTGACCAAGCTTGGCATTAAGTAGTTTGAATTGATGTATGGGGGAAGTTAAAAGAAGGTAGAGAGGAGGAGAAAAGCCAGAATTAATTGAGCATTGGTTTAGCTGCTGATTTCTGAAATCTAAATTCTTTTAACTTCTTCATTTATAGTTTATACAACAATATCAACAAAACAATGTTTTACAAAATAAGAATAGATTCTTAGTTTGAATTGGGTGGCATTTTTGTAAATTTACGGTTGTAAAAAGTGTGAGTATGGCAGTAGCTAATAATCTTTTTATAAAGGGAACTTCTAAAACCCCGCATATAGATTTTAAACCCGGAATGCTTCAACTTTCGGGACGCTCAATCCCCGAGGATGCTGTGGCATTCTTTCATCCGGTTATGCAATGGATGGAAGATTATTTGGATAATCCTGAGCCGCTAACAAGGGTGAACTTTCGTATGGAGTATATAAATAGCGGATCGAACCGGTTTGTATTTGCCCTTTTTAAAATGCTTGACGAGAGCTTCACCCAGGGGCACAATATCATTATTAACTGGTACTTCGAGGAGGACGATGATACCATTAAAAATCTTGGCCGGGACTTTCAGGCCTTGGTAAAGTTACCTTTTAAAATGGTTGAGATAGTTTAATCGTCATCGTCCACATCATGGTTTA
>JBFXEO010000051.1:0-15093 GCA_050180015.1 Bacteroidales bacterium
AAATTATTTTTGAATTGCATTGGTATCACCTATTTTTATTGTAACTTACTTCCTTTAAGTTTCAGCTTGGGTGAACCCGATTAAAACTTAAAAAATAACCTTGACGATGACTTTCGGCGAAATGAATTTGCAATGCTACAAAAATTATGGTAAAGGTAGTTTCTGGGAAAAAAACTACGCGAAGTATTTAATTTTGAACAAGCAGTACTACTTAACCCGTAAATATTTTAGATAAATGAGACTACTTACTACTATTACAAAACAGGCGACATGGGGGGTGATTCTATCGGTAATATTTACCTGTGCAGGGACTGGTTGTTCTGATTCCGGCACCAAAAAATCTTCATTGACCGATTCATCCTTACTGGCAACAGATTCGCTCCCCGATCCCGGGATAGCTTTTTTGTTACCTTCGCCATCGGAGGTTTTATCAATCGCAATCAACAACAAAATAGTTTACAACCCCAAGCTCTTGGCCCCTGCTGGATTAGAAAAAAAAACAGTGCTATCCCATCAGCAAGCTCTAATTCTGGGTATTTACATAACAGATTTAGCCTATAATGTCATTTTTCAAAACTCCAATGCCGGCATTGTAAACCTGAATGCAATCATTTACCTTTCACAAAATTTGGGCATCGACGCCGTTTTACGGGATGACTATTTTGATCGGATTGAAAGTAATATCAGTAATGTTGATTCCATTCACAGCATTTTCGACGATTTTACGGAGAACGCCTTCAGTACACTGGAGGCCGCTGAAAATTACGAACTCCTGTCGGTAATTGCAATTGGATCGGGAATTGAGGCCATCTACCTCAGCTACAAAACAATAGACCTTGGAACGCTCGACAAAACAACATTACCAAAAATCATTGAACAAAAAGCAATATTCGAGAACTACTACCAAAACTTTAACTACTACAACAGAAATAAGCCAGAATTAAAAGATTTACAAACCAATTTGGACAACATTTACTCCATGTACGAGCAAAACATTGGCATAATCACCAAATCAACAGTTCGGCATAAACCGGACTCCACCTTTGCCATAAAAGATAGCACTACTATAGCATACACAAACAACGATATGAATCAGCTGGGCGATTCAATTGTTAACCTAAGAAACAGGATAGTACAACTTAAGTATTAACAGCTCAATGGTTATGGCTAAAAAAATAATAATACTAGCACCCCTACTACTTATCAGCTTATTGTCAGTGGAACAGAATTGTTACAAATTTCACGAGAGTGTTGGCTGCCGGGTAAAAAATACCATAGATTTTAAACCATTCGGACAATCCAGAAGTGCTGTTGTGGAAGCTGGTAAAACCTACCAGTACCAGGTTGTATTCTTTGGTGGATACGATTATAAAATAGGAATATGCACCGAAAAAGGTTTTGGCCCCATTCATATAAAAATAATCAACAAGCAGGATCAGACCGTTTTCTACGATAACCTGGATGATGACTACGTGGAGACCGTAGGGTTCTCCAATGAAGTTACCAAAAATGCAATACTAGAGATAACCATTACCGCCTCGGAAATGGAGTTCAACGATATTGGCGATAACCGTGTTTGCCTAGGAATTGCCATTTACTGGCATAAAATACCCAAAATGGGAATTGGAAATGAATAGAAGAACCCTATCAATTCTTGTATTTTCGATTTCAGCAACAGTTATTACCGGTTCAAACCTACCCGCCCAAAATTTAGTGCAAAACGGCAGCTTTGAAGAATACTACAAATGCCCAGGCAGCTATACGGAAAAGAAAGTAAAAAAATTCCTTCCATTCTGGAATATGCCCTCAAAAGGAACGCCCGATTACTTTAATACGTGTAGCAGGGAAATGGTTGGCATACCCCAGAATTTCATGGGGAATATTCATGCTTTTGAGGGGATTGCCTACGTTGGCCTGGTAATACTTGATTCGCCGCTTGATGTTAAAAAAGAAATTAACTACCGCGAATACATCCAAACACGGATAGGAACAACGCTCCAACGCGATAGCCTTTATCTCATTAAATTTTACTACTCAGTTGCGGCCTACTCCACATTTGCTGTCAACAGGCTGGGCGCTTACCTATCGCACGGCAAAGTAACCCCAAAAAAAGGTGTGCTCAACTACAAACCACAGGTTTATATAGATACCTCCGCATTGTACTGTACGCCGGGTGAATGGACTCAGTTTTGCGATACATTCAGAGCGCATGGCGGTGAAAATTACCTCACCATCGGCAATTTTTATAAAGATAGCAAGACCGCCTTCGTTAAAAATGACGTATCGATGAGCTCCATCGACCTACAGCGGAAAATAAAAATCAACCAGGTTGCGTACTACTACATAGATAATATCAGCATACAGAAAGTTGATAGGGATACCCTGGTAAATGAATTCGGCTTTATACAAAAATTCAGGCCGTTAAGCCGCTATAAACAGAACAGAATTATTGAACAAACAGGGGATGAAACCATTTACCTACTCGACGAAATTTACTATAACGCGTCAGGCGGCACGACACCGCCGGTAAGTTTCTACCAACTTAATGATATCGTTGATTTGCTCAAAGAAAATCCTTCGGTTAGCGTAACCCTCACCGGGCTACTTTCAGAAAACGAAAACAGTACTGGCCCAAGCATGGAAAGAACCCAATTGCTCTCAAATAGACTCACTGAACTTGGGATTGAACCAGAACGCATAAAAACCAACACCCTAAACGCGAAGGTCATTCCAAAGAGCATAACACTTTACCAAAACGGGCAACAGGTAGAATTACAGGCGAATCTGGTAGCAATTAGGTTAAAAAATAAATAACTCAAAAGCTTATGGGTAACAACCTTCAAAATCTCGATATAAATTGGAGCAGTAAAACAATCCTGGTGGTTGAGGACGACAGGTTCAACGCAATAATCCTAACAAGTTTCATTGAAAAAACCAAGGCCCGCTGTAAAATTGCCAACAATGGAGAGGAAGCAATAAGCTTGGCACTATCACTTAAACCAGACATTATTCTGATGGATATTAAGATGCCTGGAATAACGGGTTTTGAGGCCACCAGTAGAATTAAAAGGGAACTCCCCCACACCATCGTAATTGCCCAAACAGCGTTTGCCACCGAATTTGACAAGGAAACAATCCTGAATTCCGGTTTCGATGATTTTATAGCTAAGCCAATTCGATTCGACAAATTAATTAGCGTTCTTGCAAAATTCATGTAGTATGTTCTTACCACCAGAGTAAACAAGGCCGTTGCTTTTTAAACAGTATAAATCCGATGAGAAATGCCCGAATCCTTCCCCCAGGCTACTAAGCCAAAGTGGCACCGTATATTGAACAGCCCGCTCAGAATAAGAAAATTACCTTTAACCCAGGTTACCAGTTTTTGTGTTAATCCGATTTTACCAGTTGACTTTATTGATTAGAATTTGTAAATTTATAATTCATAGAGATTGGGCTTAAAAGTTCAACCACAAAAATATGAACTATAAAATCGACATTCGCAGTTTAATTCATTTAATCATACTCGCCGTTTTTTTCACTGCTGCCATTGCCATTGGCGGTATATACTACTACAAAAACGAAAAAAAAATCACAAGAAACGAAAAGTTTGATGAACTGAAAGCCATTGCCGATTTAAAGTCAAACCAAATTGAACAATGGCAGCAGGAAAGATATTCTGAGGTAACCTTTTTCTCAAAGGACAACACCGTTATCAAAAGTACCGAGAATTTATTGAATGGCAACAAATCGGGGTATTCGTACCTGAAATCAAGCCTTTCGCATATTCTATCGGGGAACAGGTACCAGGGTATATTTATTCTAGACACCGCAAACAACCTGCTTTTTTCTACCGACAACTCTTTAAGTACAATCGATTCGGCCACGGTAAACCTCTCTAAACAGGTAATACTTGAGAACAGGGTAATAATAAGTGATTTTTACTTCTGCAAAACACATAGTAGCATTCATTTAGATTTTATGTCACCCATAAAAAATCAAAAAGATAAAATTATTGCTACAATCACCTTTCGCGTTTCCCCCGATGATTACCTGTTTCCATTAATACAACGTTGGCCAACACCAAGTAAAACTGCCGAAACGCTAATTATAAGGAAAGAAAAAGACAGTGTGGCTTTTATCAACCGGCTAAGGCATGTAAAAAACGAGCCCCTAAAATTAAAAATTGCCCTAACCCGAAAGGACATTCCCGCGGTAACGGCTACAACGGGCTATAGCGGGCTATTTGAGGGTACAGACTACAGGGGAGTTCCTGTCCTATCAATGACAAAAAAAATATCGGGCACAAATTGGTATATGATAGCCAAGGTTGATGAAGATGAAATTTTTCACGACCTCTACACAAAAGCTACTTTTATTGTAATCATCTCCATTATTTCATTCTTACTGTTTAATATCACCGTTTTGGGAATATACAACTTAAAAGAACGGAATATATACCGGCAGCTCTTATCGATGGAGCGAAACCTACACCAATCAGAGGAGGAATTTCGATTAACGCTTTACAGTATTGGCGATGGAGTAATAACAACAGATATTCACGGAAAAATTAAACGGATGAACCCCGTTGCATCCGAACTTACCGGATGGACAGAAAGCGAAGCTGCCGGGAAGGAACTAAACAATATCTTTAATATTGTAAACGAAGAAACCCATGAAACAGCCCAAAGCCCGGTAGAAAGAATTATTCATGAGGGCGGGATCATAGGGTTGGGGAATCATACCTTATTGCTATCACGAACCGGCAAAAAAATACCCATTGTCGATTCCGGAGCACCTATATTCGACAAAAGCAACCAAATAATAGGAGTTGTCATAGTCTTTAGGGATCAGACAGCCGAGCGCGAATCGCAACGGTTGTCCAGAATGTTGCATAACAAAATTTCATCCATAGTTTACACGTCTCCCCTTCCCATAATTGTTACGGACCTCAAGGGCGAAGTTACACTGTGGAACAAGGCCGCCGAGGAGACCTTCGGGTGGAAGATTCATGAAGTTTTAAACGCCGCCGGTCTTCTTATTCCGGATGACAAACAACTTGAAATACAAAAAATACTACAGCAAGTAATAAATGGTAAAACCTTTAAAAATGTAGAATCTGTACTGCTCAAAAAAAATGGAGAAAAAATCCATGTGAGTTTTTCAATTTCACTGTTACGGGATCAAAACAGGAAACCGCATGAAATACTTTCAATTATTGCCGATATAACAGAGCGAAAACAAACGGAGAATGAGCTGAAGGAGAAAGAGCTGCAGTACCGCAATCTGGCCAATTCCGGATTGGCACTTATTTGGACCGCTGACACCAACAGGCTATGCAACTACTTCAACGAACCTTGGCTGAAATTTACCGGACGAACACTTGCGCAGGAACTCGGCAATGGGTGGGTTGAAGGTATTCACATGGATGATTATGAGACCCGTATAAAAACCTACGAGACGGCATTTGACCAAAGGCAATCCTTTGAAATGGAGTACCGGCTTCGTCATTCAAGCGGAGAATACCGATGGATTAGAGATATGGGTACCCCAAACTACAACTCAAGGGGTGAATTCATTGGCTACATTGGGCATTGCTTTGATATAACCGAAAAAAAGATGGTTGAACAGGAGCTAGAAACCAGCGAACGTAACCTTAAACTATTTGTAGAATACGCGCCTGCGGCAATTGCCATGTTGGACAACAATATGCAATACATTGCGGTTAGCAACCAATTCCTCCGCGACTACCGCTTAGCCTCGAAGAACATTATAGGATTATCGCACTACGAAGTATTCCCGGATATACCCGAACGTTGGAAAAAAATTCACCGTAGCTGCCTGCAGGGTAATATTGAAAGATGTGAAGATGACATGTTTCCCCGCGAAGATGGGTCCTTAGATTGGGTACGCTGGGAAATACATCCCTGGTTTAAAAATACGGACGAAATAGGCGGAATATTACTTTTTTCCGAGGTAATAACCCAACGCAAGCTGGCCGAAGAAAAAATCAGAAAAAGCGAAGAGAAATTCCATT
Organism: Bacteroidales bacterium; assembly: GCA_050180015.1. Classification (GTDB taxonomy): domain Bacteria; phylum Bacteroidota; class Bacteroidia; order Bacteroidales; family Tenuifilaceae; genus JBFXEO01. The sequence goes on from JBFXEO010000051.1 coordinate 6,035, forward strand.
CAACCCTCGATAGTATGATAGAGGGCTGCCAAATCATTGGTCACGACTGGCGTTACATTTATATTAACAAAGCCGCTGAAATACAGAACCAACAATTGGCCGAGCAAATGATTGGAAAAAAATACCTCGAAATTTGGCCCGAATTAGAAAGTACACAACTTTACTCCCTGATGAAAAACTGCATGGAGCAAAGAAATGCGCACTCATTCGAAAGTGAATTTACATTCCCCAACGGTACAATGGGCTGGTTCCTACTGAGCGTACAACCCATACCCGAAGGAATATTCATACTTTCGGAAAATATAACGGAAAAAAAGAATGCCGAACAAAACCTAAAACATAAAGATGAATTAATCCATTTAACCGGAGATATAGCAAAAGTAAGCGGATGGGAATTTGATGTGGCCACGAACAAAATTACATGGACCAGTGAGGTATTTAAACTCTACGATTTGGATACCAACGCTAATACTGACATTGAAACGATTATTAACTTTTATTCGAACGAATCCCGCGAAAAATTAGAGTTCGCCCTCAAAGAAGCAGTTGCCCATGCAAAACCCTACGATTTAACACTTGAAGTGGTTAGCACAAAAAAAACGCACAAATGGATTCGCACAATAGGAATTCCGCTGGTTGAACATGGGCATGTTTACAAGATTAGAGGAATTTCCCAAGATATCACTGAACAGGTAAAAACCAGCGAAAAACACATACAAAGTGAAAAAAGATTTAAGACACTTGTAGAAGCGGCCCCTGAAGCAATTTTCATCCAAACTAAAGGACAATTCGCATACCTAAATCCTGCCGCATTAAAGCTATTCAGAGCCGAAAATGATTCCCAGCTCATTGGAAAACCCGTGACCGATTTTATTTCATTGGGAAAAGTAAAAACAAAGAATACAACAGGTAAAAACTTAAATCTTAACAAAAAAAACGTTACCAACCTCGAAGCGAGTTGTACTACCGTTGCCGGAATACCCTTTGACGTTCAAATTTCATCCGTTCCGTTCACATTTAACCATGTAAACGGAGTATTGTTTTTTATGCACGATATTACCGAACAAAAAAGAGCACAATCTGAGATTTTACAGCTCAACAACCAGCTGCAGCACCTTATCCAGGTAATACAGCAACTCTCAAAAGCAAATAACCTTGAGCTAATAATGCAGTCCGTGCTTATATCGGCAAAAAATTTTATGGGTGCCGATGGTGCAACATTTGTTCTCCGCGACAACAATGAATGTTACTATGCCGATGAAAGGGCAATTTCCCCCCTGTGGAAAGGTTCTCATTTCCCCATGGATACATGTATAAGCGGATGGACCATGATGAATCGGGAAATGGCTATTATTGAGGATATATACAAAGATTCGCGAATTCCCCACGATGTGTACAAACCTACCTTTGTGAAAAGCCTTGCCATGGTTCCAATTAATACTGCTGAACCCAAAGGTGCAATTGGAATCTACTGGGCAAAACAATACACTCCCCAAAAAGATGACATCCTATTCATACAGGCACTTGCCGATGCTGCATCCATTGCCATGGAAAATGTACGTGTTTACGGGGAATTAGAAAAAAGGGTTGAGCAGCGGACAGAACAACTCGAAATGGCCAACAAAGAACTCGAAGCCTTCAGCTATTCCGTATCGCACGATTTAAGGGCCCCGCTCAGGGCAATTCACGGCTTTATCCAAATACTCAGCGAGGACTACAACGATAAAATTGACGAAGAAGGGAATCGGCTAATGTCCATAATCCAGGAAAATACCCTTAAGATGAGCCAACTAATTGACGATTTGCTGGCATTCTCAAGGGTTAACCGAACAGAAATTAAAAAATCAATCATAAACTTTAACGCACTTGTCCAAACGGTTATTAATGAAAATACCATCCTCGAAGAGAGGAAAAACATAAAATTCAGCGTTAAAAAACTGCCACAAGTTTATGGCGACATAAATTTATTCCACCAGGTATGGGAAAACCTTATCTCCAACGCCATAAAATATACCTCCAAAACAGAGGTACCATTGGTGGAGATAGGATTCGCTGAAACCGATAATTTTTACGAATTTTATATCAAGGACAACGGTAGCGGCTTTGAAATGCAGTATGTTGACAAACTTTTCAATGTATTCCAGAGGCTCCATAGCGATAGGGAATTTGCGGGAACCGGCGTTGGGCTGGCAATAGTTCAAAGAATTGTAACCAAACACGGGGGCAGCGTAAGCGCCGTTGGCAAAGTAAACGAGGGTGCAACTTTCTACTTTACTGTTCCAAAATAAATTTTCAACCATGAAAGATTATGAAGTTATCGATATTTTACTGGTAGAAGACAATGCTCAAGACGCTGAGCTAACCATGAGAGCATTAAAAAAAGGAAAACTGTGCAATAATATTTATACCGTTGAAAACGGAGCCGAAGCTCTTGATTTCCTTTTTTGTAGGGGCAAATTCGCCGACCGGCACATCGAGAATAAACCAAAAGTAATTCTGCTGGACTTAAAGCTACCCAAGGTTAGCGGCTTAGAGGTGCTCGCAAAAATCAAGGGCGACTCAACCCTAAAAAAAATTCCTATCGTAATACTAACCTCATCAACGGAGGATCCGGATGTCAGGGAGGCATATAGCTTGGGGGCAAACAGCTACGTAGTAAAGCCTATCAACTTTGAAAAATTTATTGAATCTGTTAAAAATTTGGGGGTTTACTGGCTACTAATAAATCATCCATCAATATAATATATGAATAAACCCGTTAAAATACTTCTACTTGAAGACGTTGAAACCGACGCGCAACTTGCCGAACGGGAAGTAAAAAAAACTATCCCACACTATGAGCTCAAATGGGTTGATAACAAGGAAGATTTCATTGACGCATTGAACAAATTTTGCCCGGAAATAATAATATCTGACTACCAGCTGCCAAGCTTCGACGGGCTATCGGCCTTAAAAATCAAGCAGCTGTATAGGCCTGGGATTCCCTTTATAATATTTACCGGTTCAATTAATGAGGATACCGCCGTAGAGTGCATGAAGGCCGGAGCAACCGACTACATCATTAAAGAGCACCTGAAACGTTTGGGCCCGGCTATTACCAGCGCCTTAGAGCAAAAGGAAATTTTAAGTGCAACCGAAAAAGAGCTAATACAAAGCGAGGAAAAATTCCATAGGCTGGCTGACAACATGCCCGATATAATATACAATGTAGGCCTTGAACCCAACAAACATTTCGAGTATATTAATCCGGCGGCCGAAACAATTACAGGGTACTCAATATCGGAGTTTTACTCCAACAACGAACTGGTTTCAAAAATTATCCATCCTATCATTTTCTATTTTGTAGAAGAGCAAAATAATTTGGACGAGTATTTCAGCAAACCCATTGTAACAAAACTGGTGAAAAAGGATGACACCGCTATTTGGCTTGAATTACGGAACATTCCCGTATATGACGAAACCGGAAAAGTAATAGCCATAGAGGGCATTGCTCAGGATATTACCGAGAAACGAAATGCCGAGATACTAAAACAGGCAATATTCAACATTGCGCAGGCATCGAGCAACACAAAAAACTTAACTGAACTATACGTTGAAGTACATAAGATTATTAGCAGCATTATGCCTGCCAGTAATTTTTACATCGCCATACACAACATAGTAACAGATGAAATTTATTTCCCCTACTTTGTCAACGAAAACAGAGAAATACCACAAAAACGCAAATTTGGGAACGGATTAACGGAATACATAATAATTACGGGAAAATCGCTGCTATGTAACTCAGACTGTATTGATGAATTAGTCAAACAGAGGAAAGTTGTTCAGGTTTTGCCCGAACACTCCGTTTGGTTGGGAGTACCCCTAAAGTACGATGAAAGGACAATTGGTGTAATGATACTACAGAATTACCAAAACGTAATGGCCTACGGCGAAAAGGAAAGAAGCATGCTGGAGTACGTTTCAATCCAAGTTGCCAAGGCCATAGTATTCAAAAAGGCCGAGGAACAAATTTTAAAACTATCAAAAGCCGCGGAGCAAAGCCCGGTGTCAATTGAAATAACCAATTCCGAGCCTGCCATTGAATATGTGAATAGCGCTTTCAGCGAGCTAACCGGGTACAGTTTTTCGGAGGCGGTAGGGAAAAATCCCCGATTTTTAAAATCGGGGCAAACCCCGACCGAAACATACAAAGATCTTTGGGATAAACTACAGACGGCGCAAACCTGGAAAGGAGAATTCATCAACAAAAAAAAGGATGGAACCCTTTTTGTTGAAAGTGCAATCATAACACCCATATCCGATGAAAATGGCGCGATAATTAATTACGTGGCCATCAAAGAGGATATAACTCTAAAAAAACAAATTGAGCAAGAGCTCATACAAACAAAGGAAAAAGCGGAAGAAAGCGACAGGCTAAAAACGGCTTTCCTGCAAAACATGTCTCACGAGATTCGCACCCCAATGAATGCCATTGTCGGTTTTTCTGATTTAATGGAACTGGAAATTAGTAATCCTCAAAAATTGCGGGAATACATCCGTACAATAAAAAAACGATCGAACGATTTGCTGGACATTATTAACGAATTACTCGATATTGCACGGATAGAATCTAAACAAATTAAACTAAAAGAAGGTAATGTGAACCTGAGTAAAACCATCGAAGAACTTTTCCTGGAATTTTCCAATCATCCAATAAAACAAGAAAAATCAAATATCACGCTATCATACACTCGTTTACCAAACCGTATAAACGCCAACGTTGTAAGCGACGGCGGAAAGCTAAAACAAATTTTTACCAACCTAATACACAACGCCATCAAGTTTACACCGGAAGGAGAGGTGAGGTTCGGGTTCCATAGCATCGATGAAAATAGTATAACCTTTTATGTATCCGATAGTGGAACGGGCATACCCAATCACATGAAAACGATAATTTTTGACCGATTCCGAAAATCAGCGGATGAAAGCTCTTACGCACAGGATGGGATTGGCCTGGGCCTATCAATTGTAAAGGGATTACTTCAAATTTTCAACGGTAAAATTTGGGTCGAATCCGAAGAAAACCATGGAGCTACATTTTACTTTAGTATTCCGTACAACCCCGCTCCAACCAGTATGGAGGAGCAAAAAGAAACCGAATCAATCGACTACGACTGGAGCAACTACTCATTGCTAATTGTTGAGGATGAACCTTATAATATTTTACTATTCATAGAACTACTCAAATACACTAATATAAACTGTTTAGTAAGCAAAACCGGGGCAGAGGCCATCGGTATGTTTACAAATTCCGGTAAAATAGATATTGTTTTAATGGACTTAAAGCTACCGGACATGTCTGGCTATGAAATAATTAAAAAATTTAAAGAAATTAATCCCGCTATCCCAATTGTTGCCCAAACCGCTTATGCTTCCGAAAATGATGCGCAAAAGGCTATTGATGCCGGATGTGTTGGATTTATTTCCAAGCCCATAAAACACAACGAACTGCTAAAAATTATAAATAAACATTTACGCTAAGAGGAGTTTTGCCCCACGCCTGCCGGAAGTAAAATATCCCTATACTTTTGATTGATTTAGGAGATTGGGCGTGTTGCATGGCAAAATAGCCTTCAGTTTGCATACCGAATTCTTGCGGCGAACTCGTGTATCATTTTAAGCAACCTTTTCTTAATCATAAACCGGCATCCTGCTTCTCGGTAAGGTATTTCCAAAAGCGTTTTGGTAGAAGCTGCATGTGGAGCTTTGGGTTTATTCTCTCCCTTATACACATGGATTTAAAGTAACCCTTCCAAAGATCCTGAAATAGCTGCTCATCCTTATCCATAAAGCTTGGGTCTATTTTACCGGTAGCCGGATCGATTAAACTTTCGGCAAATTTAAACTCGGACGTGCTTTTTAAATCGTAGAAAAAACCATAATTGCGTCCGGTATCGTAAATAATCCACTGCTGATCGGCAAACCGTTTCCCGAAATGTTTTATTGCCAAAGGCAAAACATTGTACTTTGGATCGAATGAGGCGTAGTAAATGCCATCGATTGTTTTTTGGAACCTAACAAACATACGTATTCGTTCTGCCTCACGGGCTACTTTCCTGTTAATCTTGAGCAGCTCCAGAACATTTTTATTTCCAAAGTCCAGCTCTATGTTTACCTTCGATTCAAAAACATCGCGGATATAGCTTAGAATTAACATCTCAATGCCGGAAATCTCGGAAAGAAATGCATGGTACACCATTTGACAGCTTGTACCCGAAATCTTTCTGTGTAACCCGCTCCATACACGCCTTGCCCTTACCTCATCAGTTAATACTTCGTGATTTTCAGGGAAAAGTGAAAGTTGGCTATTGGCATTCCCCAAAATCTTATCAGGAAATACCCTCTTATCGTAACAATCGAACACAAGGGCAAGAAAACCTTCAAAAGTTCTATCGTAAGTCCAGATGTTCATAGCTCCATTTAGTAGCTGGGGAACAGGCTTAGTTGTCCGGGGTACTTATCCTTTTTGTTTACAGTTTTTTTCTTCGCAAACAGTTGCTTCATGTTTTCTGGTTTTATCTCGTTAATAGTGGGCGAAGAAAGTTCGTTGCAGGTAATAAAGTAACGGGCACGTTTCATCACAACGCCCATTTGCTGGAGTTGGCCAGAGTTGATTCGCCCGTACCGCCTTGACATTACTATCAACTTTGCCGATTTTAGACCAATACCGGGCACTCTTAGAATGAGCTCGTAGGGTGCCTTATTGATATCCACGGGAAACATCCCGGGGTTCCTAATGGCATAGCCCAACTTTGGATCGATATCCAAATCCAAATTGGGGTGCTTGGCACTCACAATCTCATCGGCCCTGAAGAAATAGAAGCGCATAAGCCAATCCGACTGGTAAAGCCTATGCTCGCGCACCAACGGGGGCGATGACAGCGCAGGAAGCCGGCTATCGGTGGTATTAATAGGAATGTAACCCGAGTAGTACACACGCTTTAGCTGCTGCTGGCTATATAGGCTTGATGCAAGATTTAAAATTTGATTGTCGGTATCGGGAGTAGCACCAATTATAAGCTGTGTGCTTTGCCCCGCAGGCGCAAACTTTGGAGCCGAACGGAATTTCCTCGTATCTTCCTTGCTAACCAAAATCCCCTGGCGGATGGAATTCATCGGGGTAAGGATACTGTTGTAATCCTTTTCGGGTGCCAGCCACCTTAAATTATCTTCAGTTGGTATTTCAATATTAACGCTAAGTCGATCGGCGTACAAGCCTGCTTCACGAATCAATTCAGGGCTAGCTCCCGGAATACTTTTTAAATGGATATAACCATGAAAACGATGCTCTGTCCGCAATTCTTTGGCAACCCGTGTTATTAGTGACATCGTATGGTCTGGACTCTTTACTACACCTGAACTCAGGAATAATCCCTCAATATAATTTCGCCGATAAAACGATATGGTAAGTTCGGTAATTTCTTTAACCGACAACGCGGTACGCTCAATATCGTTACTTCTGCGGTTGATACAGTAAGCACAATCGTACATGCAGTAATTGGTCTGCATTATTTTAAGCAGCGAAACACAACGACCATCCTCGGTAAAACTATGGCAAACGCCCCACGGAGAAGCATTGCCTATACCATTGCCCGTGTTACCCCTATTGCTACCGCTCGAGGCACAAGAAACATCGTACTTAGCCGCACCGGCAAGAATCTCAAGTTTTCTCAGCACATCATTCATCATAACCCCTTAAAATATTGCCAAAAACGCATTTGTAATTCAACCAATTTATTCCTAATTTTGGGGGCAAATTTACCAATATTTTTAGCATATAAATTTTATTAGCAATATATTTTATGAATAATTTCCTGGGATTAAATATCAAACACCTACGAAGAGTTCGAGACTTAACGCAGGATCAACTCGCCGGTAAAATTGGAGTAAACCGCGCTATGATTGGTTCTTACGAAGAAGGTCGTGCAACGCCCAAACTTCAAGCCCTGCAAATCTTGTCCCATTACTTCAATGTGAGCATTGATGACCTGGTGAACACCGATCTGAGCTCCGAAAAAAAAAGCAAGGATAGCCCAAGTGTTGACATTTCAGGAAGAAATTTACGCGTACTAACGACACTTGTGGATCGTAGCAACGATGAGCTTATCGCCCTAGTTCCAGTAAAAGCATCGGCTGGATACACAAAGGGTTACGCCGATCCGGATTTTATAGAAACATTACCAAAATTCAGCTTGCCTTTCTCAGAGCTTAGCAAGGCAAGAACCTACAGGGCATTCCAAATAAGCGGCAACAGTATGGGGCCAATTCCATCGGGTTCTTACATAATTTGCGAGTACCTTCAAAACTGGAACGAAATTAAAAATGGTAAAACCTACGTAGTGATTACAAGAGACGACGGAATAGTGTATAAACGCCTGTATAATGACGATAACGACACTATACTTTTAAAGTCGGACAACCCCGAATTTGATCCTTACACATTACCAACAGCTTCTATTACGGAGGTGTGGAAAGCACTAGGGTATATCTGTTTTTCCCTACCCGAGCCCGACGAAATGCACCTGGGAAAACTTACCGCTTTAGTTTACAAGATGCAAGGCGAGATAGAAGAATTGAGGAACGGGAAAAGGATTTAAGATAAATTCTACCCTGTTGTATATTAGAAAGAAAAAATACGAATGGAAAAATTCCACTCGTATTTTTGTCCTTGTCGGGGTGAACCGACGATTCTGTATGCCTGCAAATAATTAATTATCAATATTTTGAAAAGAACAATTTCTGCGAGTTCACTATTTGGTTCTCATTTGTTTTAGGTGAGGAATAGTCTCTTTGATGAACTCCAATATCAATACAAATATACGAAAAAGTAATGCATTTGGGTTGCAAAATGCACTAAAAATCTACAAAATTAATTGATTGTAAGCATTTTATTTGGTGTGATTTGAAATGCTTGGGTCTTAGCATTTCAATCATTAATATACTGGATGACCTGTTCGGGAGCAAGGCCTGTGTACCTGCAAAATTCCTCAACGCTTACAAACTGATGAGGCGCTTTG
>JBFXEO010000052.1:0-14730 GCA_050180015.1 Bacteroidales bacterium
TAAATGGACGACCATCACCCTGATTGATAAACTTGAATAGAGGCGACTTGTAGAAACCCTCTATTCATAATAGATGGAGGCTGCTACATGAAAACCTACTGGAAGAATGGCAGGGGGCTTACTCCCTGTGCTGAATGGGAGCCAAACTGTTGGGTAAATATTGAAATACCCTCTCCCGAAGAAAAACATTACCTTATTCACAAAATTGGCATACCCGAAGCATTTTATAACGATATTGAGGATATGGATGAGCGTCCGCGTATTGAGTATGAGAACGGGTGGCTTCTGATACTTCTTCGCGTACCATATAAAAATATCGATGTAAGCATTCCGTTTACAACAGTTCCCCTGGGCATTATATTTAAGGAAGAAAAATTTGTTTCCATCTGTTTTTTCCAGACCGAGGTTTTACCCGATTTTATACAGTTTACCCACAGGAAAAACATCATTAAACACGATAACTTTGACTTGGTGTTACGGTTGATGCTTTCGTCGAGCGTGTGGTTTTTAAAATACTTGAAGCAAATAAACCAAAGCATAAAGCTAGCAGAAACACAACTCGAAAAATCTATCAAGAATGAGGATTTACAGGCACTGCTAAGAATTGAAAAGAGTCTGGTGTTTTTTACTACGTCGTTAAAAGGTAACGATATTTTACTCCATAGAATAAAGAATATCAGAAGTTACAAGGATACCTTTGACCCGGAATTAGTTGAGGATGTTGAGATTGAACTTCGTCAGGCACAGGAAACCACCAATGTTCATTCCGATATTCTTAGCGGGATGATGGATGCATACGCGTCGGTTATTTCAAACAACCTTAACGTGATAATGAAGCAGCTTACATCAATATCAATTATTCTGATGATACCTACTTTAATTGCTAGCCTATACGGGATGAACGTACCCAATGGTTTCGAGAATACCCGGTGGGGTTTCTGGATTATCCTGCTTATTTCATTCCTTTTTTCCTTAACCGGAATACTCTTCTTCCTAAAAAAGAAATGGTTTTAAAAAGTCATTTGAATACCCGGGTAAACTTTATAAAACAAAAAGGGAGTAATCAAATTACTCCCTTTTTGTTGACCTACCAGGATTCGAACCTAGACTAACAGAACCAAAATCTGCTGTGCTACCATTACACCATAGGTCAATCCTTTGCTATTCTGGAAAAGCACGGCAAAAATAGCACTAATTTTTCTATATCCAAATTTTTGATTCAATGTTTTCTACGGATGCCATTTACCTTGCTTCCCGTAGCCCATTTCTGGTCATTGTCCACGTTTTCCCAACCATTTCATCGGGCCAGAAATTGCTGAACGGTTGGTTGTAGCTTAGTAGCTCCACTGAAGATGAATCCAAATGCACGCTGTAGCCTTCGGGTAGCATTAGGCGCAATGCTACATCCTGACTTTTCCATTTCACATCTTGCGGAATAGTAAACCTTGAGTTTAGCACCAGCAATGAATCCTGAACCGTGTAGTTATAAATGATAACCGAAGCATTCTCTGAGGCATTTGCTTGACTGCCACCCCTCGCTTTTTTTACGATTTCCAGGACAGGAAGATCATTGCTCGATTTGTCAATCACCAGGTCGGGTTTGCCGGCAATTATTTTTTCTCCATTGACGTTAAGCAACGAGTAATCAAAAAATACGTACCCGAAACCATCTTCACGAGTAGAACCCTCGTTATGGTTAAACAATTTTAGGTAGATTGTTTTTGATTTTGACCCAGCAGCACTCAGCTCCACCGAATTTTTAACAGTAGAATTAATGGTTAAACTCCGGGCCTGAAAAAATACTGTAAATGCCAAAGCTACAATTGCGGCCACCCAAACAACCGCAGCGGTAATGCCAATTACACCATCGCGGGCTTTAAAGCGAAAAAGTATTCTAAACCCGGCATATACTAAGGCAAGAATTGGAATAGCAAGAATTAAGAAAATTGGAATTGTCACCCATATACTGCTGCTAATATCAAACATTGATGTTATAAATTCACCAATGGAAAAATTGCCTATTTCGGGATTAAACCAGCTAAATACCTGGCTACTAAAGAATATTACACCCACAATTGTTAAAAAAGCGAATAGCATGGTAACAATAAGAATTACCCCAATTACTATGGCAAAAACCTTAACTATAACTAGTAGGGCCTTTAGTATCCAGTAGGCTATTTGCCCGATAAAATTTAAAAACTTCTCAATAAAATTCTTTGGATTGGATTTTCTGATATTACCGGCAACCATGTTAATCTCTTCGGTGATATTTTTTTCGATGTTCGATAGCGTAACCGGGTTACCCTTCATTTCCAGCTTTTGCTTTGGAGTAACAGCCCTTGGTGTTGCTATCCAAAGAACAAGGTATAAGAGTAAACCAACACCTTTGAGCAGTAGCAAAATGATGAATATTAGCCGGATAACAATTGGATCAACGGCAAAGTATTCCCCCAGACCAGAGCAAACCCCTGCAATAATGGAACCATCAGGATTTCTATACAACCGCTTAGGAACTTTTCCCTCTCTGACTTTTTGGGTATTGGTGTAGCTTCCACTTATTTCTTCGGGCCGTCCAAGTTGGTTAATAACGTCTTCTACGGCTTGCTTCGAAACGGATTCCTGCTTACCCAATTTTGTGGCAATTAGTTCCGAAATTCGCTCCTCTATATCGGAGAGTATTTCTGCTGCCTCGTTTCCACCGCCAAGCTTAATTTTTAATTCTTCGATGTAGCTGTTTAGAATGTTGTAAGCATCCTCGTCTATATTGTAGGAAAAACCGCCAATATTAACTTTCACTGTTTTTTTCATCAGAATAAGCCATTTAGTTTACAATCATTTAGCATCAAAACCATAGCAAGGGTTATTTTACTGCCGGTTTTCCCTGATGGCATCAACGGTACCAACCAGCTCATCCCAGCTGCCCATAAGTTCATCCAGGTAAATTTTTCCCATCTCCGTTAATGTGTAATACTTGCGGGGTGGCCCCTGCGGTGATTCTTCCCACCGGTAGCTTAGCAGCCCTGCGTTTTTCTGACGGGTTAGGAGAGGATAGAGGGTTCCCTCAACCACTATCATTTTTGCTTCCTTTAGCTTGTTTATTAAATCGTTGGCATAAGCATCGCCACGCGATAGAACCGATAAAATGCACAATTCCAAAACTCCCTTTCGCATTTGTGCTTTTGCATTTTCTATTTCCATTGTTACTTGTTTTAATTTTTCTTTTCAAACGATTTTCCAATGTTTTCGGCGGTAACAGGTTCGCCGCGCATTTCCAGCTTTTCGGCAGTAGTTTTGGCCGGGGGAACAACTATCCACAGCACAATGTAAATTAGTAAGCCCAATCCGCCCCAAAATATGGTGAGGAAAAAAATGATGCGGAAAAGCAGGGGTTCAACCCTCCAGTAATGCCCCATGCCAGAGCAAACACCGCCCATTATTTTTTCATCAGTATCGCGGTACATTTTCCTATAGTTGTGATAGCTATAGTTTTGATCTCCGGCAGATTTTTCATCACCAAATTCTCCGGGTTTCCCCATTATTTCGATAATACGATTTATCTCGTCGCGGTCTATAACCTGATTTTCCAACTTTATGCCCGTCTTTATATGTTCCGCAATTCGAGCCTCGATATCGGCAATGATTTCCTGCTTGCCCTCATCGTTTGCAAAATGTTTGCCCAGCTGCTTTAGGTAGCTATCGAGCAGCAGGTAAGCATCCTCGTCTAGCACAAAGACGCTTCCGTTTAAATTTGCTGAAACTGTTTTTTTCATCTTTCAGATATTTATACTATGTTTGTATATGTAATGTTGTTTTGCAAATATAGATGATTGATAATTACCATGCAATACATAATACCAAAATATTTTAAATAATTTTATAAATATACTACTGTCGATTGTTGCGCTACTGTATTTCATTGCCTTATACCTTTGTTACGCTTTGAGCATCTTTATAAGAATGGGCATTTTGGTTATGGGCCATAAATAGGTTGCTTTTCACTGTCCCACAAAATCAACAACAGCTATATTTTATGTATATTGATCCTGTTAAATGGCCGATGGCTAATGTTGAATTAATTATTGAAAAGATATGTGGCACGGAATCCTTGAAAAAATGCGAACCGGAAATACGGGCAGTAAGTATGATGTTAAACCACGCTACACGTTAGAATTCAACAATGAGCTGATAGAAATGAATGATTTGATTGGAAGCAGCGTAAAGGTTGAGTTCTTAAATGAAATTTACTGTATTAGATGTGGAAGAAAAACGAGAAAAACGTTTGGACCGGGATTTTGCTATCCCTGCTTTACCAGTGCCCCTGAGTCAGAGGAATGTGTACTAAGGCCGGAGCTATGCCGGGCGCATGAGGGTATTGCCCGGGATATGGGGTATGCCCGGGAGCATTGTCTTACAGATCATTTTGTTTACCTTGCTTGGTCTGGCGGCTTAAAAGTGGGCGTTACCCGCCATCATCATATACCTACCAGATGGATTGACCAGGGTGCTACTGGGGCCATTAAAATTTGCAGAACGGCGAATCGTTACGAGGCTGGACGTATTGAAGTTGAACTGAAAAATATTTTTGGGGACAAAACTCCCTGGCAGTCTATGCTAAAGGGTGCGGAGAACAGCAACATCAACCTTAGCAATGAGAAGGCTAAGGCATTGGAATTTATCAATGGAAAAAATCTTAGCTATATTCCCGAGGAGGATAGTACATACAGAATAACCTACCCAGTAGGTGTTTACCCAACGAAAGTAGTATCGATAAATCTGGATAAATTACCTGGATTTGAAGGCAAACTGGTCGGAATCAAAGGCCAGTACCTGGTTTTTGCCTCAAACCTGGTTTTTAATGTACGAAATCATTCCGGATACAGCGTAAGTCTTAGAACGCTTTAGTTAACGATTTAAGCTAATCGGGATAGCTTTTGTAGTAGAATGAAAAGGGGAATGGTATTATACCATTCCCCTTTGCTTTATGCCAAGTATTTAACTATTTTAGTTGTGGGCTTTCACAAATTTTTCAAGAACACCTTTTAAATCGGGTAATCCTATCTCGGCCAAATCGTAGTAAACGCGGGTTGTAGGCTTCTGAATCTTAATAATTCTGTTAAGATCAATTGGAGTGCCAATAATAACTGTATCGCAATCAGTTGCATTAATGGTCGCCTCTAAGTCTTTCAGCTGTTGTTCCCCGTAGCCCATTGCAGGTAGTATTCTACCAATATTTGGGTATATCTGATAGGTTTCTTTCAGCTTTCCTACCAGGTAAGGACGAGCATCAATTTCCTCAGAAGCTCCGAACTTACGGGCGGCAATGGTACCAGCACCTATTTTCATTTCACCGTGAGTTAAGGTTGGGCCATCCTCAACGATTAAGCAGCGCTTCCCGTTGATAAGCTCAGTATTATCAACCTTTATTGGCGAAGCGCCATCAACAACAAGCGCTTTTGGGTTTACCTTGCGGATATTGTCGCGTACTATTTGAATTCCTTCGGGTGAAGCAGAATCCATCTTGTTAATTACAATAACATCGGCAAGGCGCATGTTAACTTCGCCGGGATAGTAGCTAACCTCGTTACCGGCACGGTGTGGATCGGCAACAGTAATGGTTAAATCGGGTTTGTAGAAAGAAAAGTCGTTATTTCCACCATCCCATAAAATTACATCGCAACCATCAGGGTCTTTCTCTGCATCGCGGAGAATAGCTTCGTAATCAACGCCAGCGTAAATAACGTTACCACGAACTACATGTGGTTCGTACTCCTCCATCTCCTCAACTGTACATTTGTGCTTTTTCAAATCTTCAACCTTGGCAAATCGCTGAACTTTTTGAGCAACCAAATCGCCGTAAGGCATTGGGTGACGAACGGCAACAACCTTTAAACCAAGGCCCATTAAGTACTCGATAACCTTACGTGAAGTTTGTGATTTACCGCAACCTGTACGGGTGGCAACCACTGCAATAACAGGCTTGGTGCTTTTTATCATTGTTTCGTTGGGGCCAAGAAGCATAAAGTTGGCACCGGCGGCATTAACCACTGAACTTAAATTCATAACACGGTTGTAAGGAACATCGCTGTATGAGAAAACACAATCGTGTACATTTTTTTCCTTGATCAACTTGGGTAAATCTCCCTCGGCAACAATAGGAATACCTGCAGGGTAAAGTTTCCCGGCCAGCTCGGCGGGATATTTACGACCGTCAATATCGGGAATTTGAGCAGCTGTAAAGGCAACCACATTATACTCTTCCTTGTTGCGGAAGAATGTATTGAAGTTGTGGAAATCTCTTCCGGCAGCTCCAATAATCACAACATTACGCTTATTCATATAACCTCCTTGTTATAGTTTGAAATGAATTAGGTTAAACTTTAATTTTAATAGCCACAAATTTAGAGGTTTAAAAATTAGAGCAAAGTTGATCTGTGCCTTTTTAACATCGCTTAAGTATAAAGAATTAAGTTAATGTTTTTACGGTATTGATTTACTGCATGTTGTATGTGAATTCGTAAAGATATGTTAAGAAACATAAATAAAAGAAGCCGGTGAGCAATTGCACGTAGCGTCGAATTTTGTGCACATAATTTTAGGTCGAAATATTCAAATTATTCCTTTAACGTTATACTTCTTGTGGAGTTCTAACGCCAGTAAAAAACAGGACGATACCGAAAAGCCTTACGAGTAGGTAAACTAAATTTTTAGCTGTATGAAAAAGTCTATTGGGGCGGTTACGTTACTTTTAACATCATCCATGCTTTTGATGGGATTCCAAAAAGCGGGAAAGGATGAAAAGACTGTAAAACTCGCAGATGTTAGTGCATCATTGGCTGCATTTCAGGGTCAGCCGGGATTCGATTTTGTGGGCGATTCCATAATTTACAGGGTGATTGAAAAGGACAATTACGATAGGATTTTCAGGGAATCGGCCATGATTTACGCTTCAATTGTTCAGGTTAATGGAACTATTGATGGGATTAATAAAGGTAAAATCCCTGCCGACGGTGAATTTGCCATAGCAAACGTTGGCTTTGGCGTAAAAGATTTACCCGGCATGAAAGACAGGATTACCAAGCTACAGGCAGAGCTCCAAACCCTCCAACCCAAAAGTGACTTTAAAGGGTTAGAAATGAAAAAGGCGGCCAAGGCTGCCGATGGCATAAATATGGCAAAAAAGCAGCTTGTTGAATCGATCAACCTACTTCCCGATGTAATGGAGAATTTAAGTGAGGTAGCAAAAAAAGTAATCAAGGATTAGAGTGTTCGTAACAAACTAATAAAACTCCATAAAAATGGGGTTTTATCTATATGCAATCCATTGAAACTGTTTATTTTTGCTCGAAAGAAACAATAACGCGTCAATTGTTCTCGAACAACTTCAGAATTTCATCCATTTTCGGGGTAAGGATAATTTCTGTTCGACGATTCTTCTGTCGTGCCTCTGGCGTTTTTGCCTTGTCAATTGGTAAAAACTGACTTCGTCCGGCAGCGGTTATCCGAACGGGGTCGATCTTAGTGCCATTTAGCAGAATTCTTACGATGGTTGTCGCCCGTTTTGCACTCAAATCCCAGTTATCTATCATGTCGCCCGTTCCCCTGTAAGGAACATCATCGGTATGACCCTCTACCATTATGTTAATATCGGTATTTTGCTCCAGCACAGGAATAAGCTGCTTGAGTGCGGCTGCACCCTTTGTACCTATTTCGTACTTCCCCGATTTGAACATTAACTTTTCCTCCAATGAAACATATACTTTCCCGTTTTGCATAGTCACCGATAATCCTTTTCCCTCGAACCCAAAAAGAGCATCGGTAACTTTTTTTCTGAGGGCTTGCATGGTAGAATCCTTGCTGTTAAGAACTTTTTCCAGCTCCAACAGGCGGCTATTTCTCTCTTCGATATCCTTGTTTAAAGCCTCAAGGTTAGCCTGCATTTGGTCTAATCCCAGCTTACGCTGGTAGAGTTTGCGCTCCAACTCTTTAAGCGCATCTTCTTTTTCCTGCAGCTCTTCCTGTGTTTTTTGAATTTGAACCAGCAACTTACGGGTTTCATCCTTACTGCCCTGCATCACGCCATCCTGAATCTGCTGTAGGTCGGCATACCGCTCCTTTAGGTTGGCGTGCTCTTCTTTTAGCATACTAAACGCCACTGCCCGGCTGGCACTGTCGGCCGTTAACCTATCGTTGTTTGCCTGCAATAAACTACTTTTCGATTCCAGCTCAGAATTTTTAACTGTAATTGCCTCGTTTTCGGTAGTTAGCTTGTCGCGTTCTTCCTCGCATTTAATATTTTTATCCTGTAATGCCTGAAACTCTTTGGCCGGCACGCAGGCAATCAGCATCAGTAGTCCAATGTAATAAATAGTATTTAGTATGTTAAACTTGGTTGGCATAGGTTTTATTCTTTTAAGGTTAAGCAAAGATAAAAAAAAATTTAGAAGAGCGGGCAATTCCTGTTGGCCGGGAATCCTAAAAACCATATAGATTGGCCCCCATGAAATATTACTAAAAATTATTCCCGGCAAGTTTGATACAAACACTATACTTGTTCTGCCTTTAGCTAAAAGACAAAATCCGAATTCAACTATCCTTTTCACTTTCGAAAACTTTTCCTAAATTGTTTTGCCAAATTAAACGCTAATGCTATGATTGAAATATTCAATTCGTCCATTGGAAAAAAGTTGATAATGAGTATCACAGGTCTATTCCTGATGGTATTCCTCCTTGTACACCTGTCTGTAAACCTTATGCTACTGGTCGGCGATGGTGAAGTTTTTAACCATGCGGCTCTCTTTATGGCAACTAATCCTGCCATAAAAATTGTGGAACCCTTACTGGCTGCCGGATTTATCTTCCATATATTTTACGCTACCTACATCACGCTAAAAAACAGAAGAACCCGCCCCATTGGATACGCCCAAACGTCTAGCAATGGTGTTTCCTCCTGGTCATCAAAGAATATGTACATCCTGGGGGGAATGATTTTGATATTTCTTGTAATTCACCTCGCTAACTTTTTCTGGAAAATGCGCTTCGGCGAAATGCCAACTATTACTTACCGCGGAGTTGAAATGGACAATGCTTATTCTCTAGTTTCAGGATTATTCATAGAGTATTGGTGGTACGGCATACTTTACATAGCGGGCGCAATATTGCTTGGGCTTCACCTTAGCCACGGATTTTGGTCAGCATTCCAAACCCTTGGTTGGAATGGAACAAAGTGGATTAAACGATTGGAGGTTTTTGCTTATATCTACGCAATCATAATTGCAGTTGGTTTTAGCACAATCCCTCTGTATTTCCTTATTTTCAGGTAACCAACAGTAAATATATGAGTAAGCTTGATGCAAAAATCCCCGAGGGCCCATTGGCCGATAAATGGACAAACCATAAGGCAAAACTTCGCCTTGTGAACCCCGCAAACCGCAAGAAACTAGACATAATTGTTGTCGGAACTGGATTGTCGGGTTCGTCGGCAGCATCAACTCTGGGCGAGTTGGGCTACAACGTGAAAGTTTTCTGCTATCAGGACAGCCCGCGTAGAGCACACTCCGTTGCTGCTCAGGGTGGAATAAACGCCGCAAAAAATTACAAGAACGATAACGATAGCGTTTATCGTCTTTTCTACGATATGATTAAGGGCGGCGATTACCGCGCCCGCGAGGCAAATGTTTACCGTGCCGCGGAGGTTAGTAACTTGGTGATAGACCATTACACTGCGCTCGGAGTTCCATTTGCCAGGGATTACGGTGGATTAATCGATAATCGCTCCTTTGGTGGAGTTCAGGTTTCCCGAACTTTCTACGCAAAAGGGCAAACAGGCCAGCAATGTATGATTGGCGCGTATTCGGCACTTTCAAGGCAAATAGGCAAGGGAGCTGTTTCAATGTACCCACGTCGCGAAATGATGGACTTGGTGGTAATTGATGGTAAGGCACGAGGAATTGTAGCCCGTAACCTCATTACAGGCGAAATTGAACGCCACTCGGCACACGCTGTTGTGTTGGCCACGGGTGGATATGGAACAATCTACTATCTATCTACATTGGCATTGAATTCAAATGGCTCCGCGGCCTGGAAAGCGTATAAGAAGGGCGCGTTCTTTGCAAACCCAAGCTTTGTTCAGATACATCCAACCAGTATTCCGGTGCTAAACGACCATCAGTGTAAGTTAACGTTGATGTCGGAATCGCTCCGTAACGATGGTAGGGTTTGGGTGCCAAAGCAAAAAGGCGATACACGTAAGCCTAGCGATATTCCAGAGGAAGAGAGGGATTACTACTTGGAGCGTCGTTACCCGGCATTCGGGAACCTTGTTCCTCGCGATGTTGCTTCGCGCGCCGCAAAGGAGCGTTGCGATGCAGGTTACGGCGTTGGTCCAACGGGATTATCGGTTTACCTCGATTTTAAGGATGCTATCAACAAAAAGGGGCGAAATGTTATAGCGGATAATTACGGCAACCTTTTCGATATGTACCATAAAATCACCGGAGAATCGCCCTATGAAACTCCAATGCGGATTTACCCTGCAGGCCATTACACTATGGGTGGTCTTTGGGTTGATTACAATTTGATGACAACCGTTCCCGGTTTATTCGCCATTGGCGAAGCCAACTTCTCCGACCATGGTGCTAACCGTCTTGGAGCCAGTTCGCTTATGCAAACCTCGGGCGATGGTTACTTTATACTCCCTTACACCATTGCCGATTACTTGGCCGATGAAATTAAAACGCCAAAGATTGCCACAAATCTTCCTCAATTCGACGAGGCAGAGAAAAATGCCCGTGAACGTATTAACAAGTTCTTATCGATAAACGGAACTGAAACCGCCACATCGTTCCATAAACGCCTGGGCAAAATTATGTGGGACTACTGCGGTATGGTGCGTAACGAGGAGGGTTTGAAAAAAGCATTAACACTAATCGATGAGTTGAAGGAAGAGTTCTGGAAAAACCTTAATGTCTCTGGAACCGGAGAGGAGTTGAATCAGGAACTAGAAAAGGCTGGTAGGGTTGCTGATTTTATGGAACTTGCCAAGCTTTTGGTTTACGACGCCTTAACCCGAAAAGAGAGTTGTGGCGCACATTTCCGCGAGGAGAGTCAAACCGATACCGGCGAGGCAAAGCGCGACGACGCCAACTTCTCCTACGTTGCTGCCTGGGAATTCTCCGGTGATGGAAACGAACCCCAACTTCACAAGGAAGAGCTCAAGTTTGAGTTTGTGAAACTTCAGGAACGTAGCTATAAATAATCGGTTTATCCACGATAAATCCAATTTGCAATGAACATTAAACTCAAAATATGGCGACAAAAAAATGCTAAGAGCAAGGGTCGCTTTGAAACATACCAGCTCAACGATGTTGCCTCGGATATGTCGTTCCTCGAAATGCTAGACTATCTGAACGGAACGCTTATTAAGGATGGCAAAGAGCCCGTTGCATTCGATCATGATTGTCGCGAGGGCATTTGTGGCTCCTGCGGAATATACATCAACGGTCGCCCGCACGGAAACGATCACAAAACCACCACCTGCGAGCTGCGAATGCGACTATTCAGGGATGGCGATACCATAACCCTTGAACCCTGGCGTTCAGGAGCATTCCCCGTTGTTAAGGATTTGGTGGTGGATCGTTCTGCATTCGATAAAATTACCAACGCAGGAGGGTACATCAGCGTTAACGCTGGTGCAGCGCAGGATGCCAACGCAATTCCGGTTCCCAAACTTAATGCCGATGTTGCGTTCGATACCGCATCGTGCATCGGATGCGGGGCCTGTGTGGCTGCCTGCAAGAATGCGTCGGCAATGCTTTTTGTTGCAGCTAAAGTGACCCACCTTGCCCAATTCCCACAGGGAAGAGTTGAGGCCGTGGATAGAGTAAGAAACATGATTGCCAAAATGGACGAGTTGGGTTTTGGTGGTTGTACCAACACCCGGGCATGTGAAGCCGAATGCCCCAAAGGAATCACAATTAGCACAATTGCCAAATTAAATCGCGAATTTATCGCCGCAACAATAAAGGACTAAAATCAACTTAAATTCGATTTCTGATCTTAAAAACATTAATAACTGGATATATTTGCCCTTTCA
This sequence comes from Bacteroidales bacterium, assembly GCA_050180015.1. Lineage (GTDB taxonomy): Bacteria > Bacteroidota > Bacteroidia > Bacteroidales > Tenuifilaceae > JBFXEO01. The sequence continues at coordinate 12,092 of JBFXEO010000052.1, forward strand.
AATATGAACACAATGGATACCAAACAAAATATTCTACTCGTTCCTGTTGACTTTGGAGACCAATACCATTTAGCATTAAATTATGCCAAAGGCCTTGTACAAACAATAAACGGACAGATTCATCTATTGCATGTACTCGATATTCGTGATTGGTGGCTCGATGATATTGAACCAGAGAAATTGGTTAACGATGCATTTAATAAACTTCTGGAGATATCCAACACCCACCAGTTGCCGCAAGGCACTATATTCCGGGTATTTCAAGGGAAACGTCATCGGAAAATAGTTGAGTATGCCAACGATGTGAATGCCCGCTACATTTTAATGGCTGATAACTACCCGGGCAACATTGGCGAACAGAAGTTAGGCTCAACCCTGGCAAACGTTATTATCACTGCAAAGCAACCTGTAATCACCGTTAAAAGTTTGCCTCAGAATGTTTTTAAGAAGATTTTGGTTCCTTTAGACTTAGCTCACGATTGTAATTTGAAGCTGTTTAATTCCATTTCGTTGGCCCTTCAGTATAATGCCGAACTCAACATAGTTTCAGTTGTTTTTGGCAGTATAGATGAAGAAGACAGCAAAATTCAAGAAAAGATCGACAAACACTCCCGGCTGTATAGAGAAAATCACATAAAACATTCGGTTAAGATTCTTCGGAAAGACGAAGATTTTGCCTACAGGGCCATAATTGATTACGCCGGCGAAATTGGTTGCGATTCAATTATGATAATGCCCCATAGAGAAAGCGTTGGAATTGATAACTATCTGGGTGCATTTGCCCACCATATTATCAATGAATCGCCAATACCCGTGGTATCACTTAATAATGCTGCGTCGGCAAATACTAAAAGAGGAATAATAAGCAGCATTTTAGATCCGCTGAACTTATTTTCGTAGTGTTATTGGTAAACTAATTGGTAAATTACTATTTTTGCCTTGCAATTGCGGGAGTAGCTCAGTTGGTAGAGCATCAGCTTCCCAAGCTGAGGGTCGCGGGTTCGAGCCCCGTTTCCCGCTCAAAGAGGGTTATCCAGCTCGGATAACCTTTTTCTGTTACATACCGCCCAACCCCGCTTTGTTTAGAGGGAACCATGGTACGCCTACATGGAATATGGGTATTTCGACATGCTCAGCATCCATATCGTTCAGGTAAAAATGCCTACCAAAACAATACGTCACGTCAAATCTTTAAGTTTCATCATTATATCAATAAAGAAAGCCCCAAGAATTTCTTAGGGCTCAGTTTTTCTTATATGGGAAGTTATACGTTCAGCGACACACGCTTAAAGCCGACAACTTTCAGGTCCTTGTCAACACCCTGTAAGTATTGGCGAATGGTCATCTTGTTGTCTTTTATAAAATCCTGATTCATCAGGGTGCTTTCCTTGTAGAATTTCTGGAGTTTTCCCTCGGCAATTTTATCGAGCATATTTTCCGGCTTTCCTTCCAGGCGTGCTTGTTCACGGCCAATCTCAAACTCTTTCTGCTTTACATCGGCAGGAACATCGTCCTTATCAACAGAAACCGGATTCATGGCAGCAACTTGCATGGCGACATCCTTACCGGCCTGCACATCGATAACCTTGCTAAAGCCAACAATAGTAGCAAGTTTATTGCCCGGATGGATGTAGGGTACAACCATTGTGGCATCTACCTGATCGTAGTACGATAATTCCACCTTTTCGCCGGTAATTCCGGAAAATTCAGTAACGTATTCACCAATTTTTCGGCCTTCCAGCTCCAGCTCTTTAAGAGCATCGAGGTTGGCCGGAGCCTTTTCCAATGCTATATCCAGAATTTTTTGGGTTAAGCCAACAAAATCGGCATTTTTAGCAACAAAATCGGTTTCGCAGTTTAATACTACCATTGCTCCGCGGGTGGCTGTTGCATTTACCTTTGCAAGGCCAGCACCTTCGCCAGCTTCTCTTCCAGCACGTTTGGTGGCAATGGCTTTACCCCGTTCGCGAATTAGTTCAATGGCTTTTTCGATATCACCTTTAGCCTCAACCAGTGCATTTTTACAATCCATCATACCGGCACCAGTCATCTTTCTTAGTTTGGCAACATCAGCAGCTGTTATTTCGGACATTTTATTATCATTTGAGGTGAATACTATTCATCAACTTTTTCTTCGGTACTGTCGGTAACGTCATTATCTTCTTCTTCAGCGTCTCCGTTTTCATTTACCGCCTCCACCGGCTTCTTACCCTTGCGGGCACGGGTTCTAGTTGGTTCTTCTTTTTTATCCTTAGCTACAGGCTCTTTTTCTTTTTCGGCTTTTCTTTCTTCCAGTCCTTCCTCTATTGCTTTTGTCATTAGATCAATAATTAGGGATATGGATTTTGAAGCATCGTCGTTAGCCGGAATTACAAAATCAATGGGGGTAGGATCACAGCAGGTATCAACCATTGCAAATACCGGAATGTTAAGTCTTTTAGCTTCGTGTACGGCGATGTATTCTTTCTGAATATCCACTATGAATAGCGCAGCGGGAAGTCTGTTAAGGTCGGCAATAGAGCCCAAGTTTTTTTCCAACTTGGCGCGTTGACGGGAGATTTGAAGTTTTTCACGTTTCGACAGGTTATCGAAAGTGCCGTCGTTCATCATCTTATCGATGGATGACATCTTCTTAACCG